>CAUURC010000064.1:0-16631 GCA_963547405.1 uncultured Prevotella sp. | reverse complement strand
ACGAGGAACTTTCGATTATTCCACTTCCACCTTTGCCGTTGGTACTGCTCACGAGTTTATACTTATTTCTGTCGTTTCGTTTTGCTCTGTTTGGACAGGGGAATATCAATGGTGGTTTGCCGCATTAACAGGGTATTCGGTTCACCTTTTAATACATATCGCACAGTGGATTGTGTATCAAAAGTATGTGCCCGTTATCATTACCAGCCTCCTGACATTGCCTTATTGCATTTATGCCTTTGTCGAATTTGCAAAGTCTTCTATTCTATCTCCTTCGCGGATGTTTGTATGGGCGGTAATCGGCATCGTTCTTACCATACTAAGCTTGTTTTCTGCATTCTTTTGTATGGGCAGGGTTCAACGTTGGGAAAAGAAAAATAAATAGTAAATCAATACGAAACAAACGATGGAAGATTATTATAAGACAAATAAGGAAGCGTAGAATGTAAGGACAAAGATACATCTGCATTCCTCATTTATGATTTGAATAAATTCAAGAGAGAAGTAAAGTCAGTTCCTGATTTGGATTTGTCTTTGCTGAGCGACATTCGAGGAAAGTCTATCTTGCATCTTCAATGCCATTTCGGCATGGATACGCTTTCATTATCAAAGTTGGGAGCCAATGTCGTGGGTGTGGATTTCTCGGAAGAGACTATACAAACGGCAAAGGCTTTGAACGAGGAATTAGGTCTGAATGCGCAATTCTGCTGCTGCAACATCTACGATGCACCTGCCGTAGTTACTATGTTTGCAATGGCTTACGCCCTGCCATTTACAAACACGAAAGTCATAGATCGGTAAACGTATTCTACACTTCCACATTCCACATTTCTCACTCTAAAATTTGTTTTTCTCATTCTTATTGCGTAACTTGCGCAACGTAATTTACGCAATAAGATTAGAATGAAACAACTCAACAACCCTTTTATTATCTACGGCTATAAGGGAGCCGACTATTTTTGCGACCGACAGGAAGAGACCCAAAAGCTTATCGACGCGCTGCACAACGAGCGCAACGTGACGCTGATAGCGCCACGCCGTGTGGGCAAGACGGGATTGATTCAACATGTCTTCAGCAAAATAAGTCAAACCGATTCGCAGGCTAAATGCTTCTATTTGGATATTTTCGCCACTAAAAATTTAGAACAGCTGGTGCAACTCATGGCTCGCACCATTCTGGGACGCCTCGACTCTACGCCCCAAGCGGCGTTGCGGCGCGTACAGGAGTTCTTCGGTAGCTTGCGTCCCACGGTAAGTTTCGACCAACTGACGGGACTTCCCTCCGTATCGCTCGACATCCGACCCACGGAAGAAGCCCAGACTCTGAAACGTGTTTTCGAATATATGCGCCGGTCTGACTACCGATGCTACGTGGCCATTGACGAGTTTCAGCAAATTCTATCCTACAACGACAAGGGGATAGAAGCTATCTTGCGCTCTTATATTCAGTTTCTTCCCAACGTCTACTTCATCTTTGCGGGCAGCATGCAACACCTGATGGAAGAAATGTTCACGTCGGCCAACCGCCCATTCTTTCAGAGCTCGCAAATCATGCAACTCCATAACATAGACTCCACAAGCTATCACGCTTTTGCCAACCGTTTCTTCCGACAGCAGAATCGCGAGATGACGACCGACGCCTTCAGCCATCTCTACCGCCGGATAGATGGCATCACGTGGTATGCGCAATCGGTTCTGAACCGCATATATCAATACGCCGACAGCGGCATCACGCCCGACTTCATCGACCACGTCATTACGGAGCTGGTCAGCGAACAGGAACCTGTCTATCAGAATTATTACGCCTCGCTCACCGAGACACAGGCCGGACTCATCGTGGCGATAGCCAAGGAAGGTGTCGTAGCCACACCTCTGGCTCATCAGTTCATCACGCATCATCAGCTGAAAGCCACCAGTTCGGTCAGAACGGCCCTGAAAACACTCATCGATCGCCAAATGGTCTACGCCCGTCCCGATGGCTACGTGGTCTACGACCGCTTCTTCGGCTTATGGCTGGCACGCTTGTAAAGGGATGGATGAACAGGCAGAACTACCTTCATATAGATAATCGACCGACAAAAACCGCAATACAATGCCCAAATCGTTGCGACTATTATAATTAATTATTACTTTTGCACACATGAGAACTGCTATCTTCGTGGGTAGTTTCGACCCTTTCACCGTGGGCCACGACTCTATCGTGAGGCGTGCGCTGCCACTTTTCGACCGCCTTGTCATCGGCGTGGGCGTCAATGTGAACAAACACTATATGTGGACGGCCGAGGAACGGGTTGCCGCGATTCGACAACTCTATGCCGATGAGAAGGCTATTGAGGTGAAAACCTACGACGACCTGACCATCGACTTCGCCCGTCGTGAGAATGCCCGCTTCGTGGTGAGGGGCGTGCGCAACGTCAAGGACTTCGAGTATGAGCGCGACATAGCTGACGCCAATCGTGCGCTCGGCGGTCTGGAAACCATCCTGCTCTATGCCGATCCGGCACTGGCATACGTGAGTTCGTCGCTCATGAGAGAACTGAAGAGGTTTGGGAAAGAGATTCAGCAGCCACAAAGCCTCCCCCGCCCCTCCCAAGGAGGGGAGTGCCTGACGGAAAACGAGAAAAAAAGGTAAAGCAGTAAAAAAGTAAAAGAGTAAAAATAAAGGCTCTCACTCAAAGGCTTAAATACGAAGAAGAGTAATAACAAAAACTCTATTGCGAAGATTTAAAGACGAAAAAGAGTAATTATAAAAACTCTAATGTAAAGATTCAAAGACGAAAATTACCACTAAAAACAAAGCCGATTTGCCCAAGCCGTCAGGCACTCCCCTCCTTGGGAGGGGCGGGGGAGGCTTTCCGATTCTTACCACATGATCACTTACAACGTAGACGGCGTGAAAATGCCGAAAATCAAGAAGCGTGAGACCACGGCTTGGATTAAGCGGGTGGCAGCTTCACACGGCCGCAAGGTCGGCGAAATCGGCTACATGTTTGTAGACGATGAAAAGATTCTGGAAGTGAACAACGAGTATCTCGGCCACGATTACTACACCGACATCATCACGTTCGACTACGATGAGGGCGATGTACTCAACGGCGACCTCGTCATCTCGCTCGATACCGTGCGCAGCAATGCCGAACAACTGGGCAAGGACTACTACGAAGAACTGCACCGTGTCATTATCCACGGCATTCTCCACTTGTGCGGTATCAACGACAAAGGGCCGGGCGAACGAGAGATTATGGAGGAAAACGAGAACAAGGCATTGGCGATGAGAGGCTAAAGCATTGATATAAAAAAACGGCAACGGGCCTGTTTCCACGTAGAAACAGGCCCGTTGCCGTTGTATATGGCCATTATGGCGTTGTCAGAAGAGCGTGAGAGCTTTCTTGACGATAGCGTTTCGCTCGTTGATAATGTGGAAATACTCGCTCATATCCCACAGGTCGCGGGCCACAAGAGCCTTGAGTTGGGCGCGGAGAGCGGGCATGGTAGCCTTGAGTTCTGCCTCATCCTTGGGCTTGACGTTCTGCTTAGCTGCCTCAGCCACAATGTTGTCAACCACGCTCTGGGGCACTTCAAAGTCGCGCAAGAAGGTGTCGAACGTGGGATAACGCTTCTTGAGTTCCTTGCGATGGGCGTCTACATAACTGAGATTGGCGTTGATGATGAAACTGCGGGCCAGCAACTGGCGGTGGAATCGTGTGGTGAGCGTCGTGTCAAGTGGCACAAAATAGTCGGGCATGACACCGCCACCGCCATATACCGTGCGGTGTTGGCGCAGCGTCTGATACTTCAGTGAATCAGCAAAATGAATGCTGTCGGCACTGTAGAGTTCGCCATGTTCAAAACGCTTCTCGATGTCCATGGCGTAATCTAAGTTCTCACCTTTCTTATAAGGCTTCTGAATGCAGCGGCCTGATGGCGTATAGTAGTGGGCGATAGTGAGGCGAATCATGCTGCCGTCGCTAAACTCTATGGGGCGCTGCACGAGCCCTTTACCGAACGAACGGCGACCTACCACCCAGCCACGATCCTGATCTTGCAAGGCGCCTGTTACGATTTCCGCGGCCGAAGCCGTATATTCATTGATGAGCGCCACGACCTTTCCTTCGAGCAATCGGCCCGTTCCATCGGCCTTATAGTCCTGCCGTTCGGTGCGCAATCCTTTGGTATAAACGATGAGATCGTTCTTTTTCAGGAACTCATTCGCTATACGAACGGCCGCTATAAGATAGCCTCCGCCGTTCTCTTGCAGGTCGAGCACCAAGTCGTGCATGCCTTGCTTCTTCAGTTTATCTACGGCTTCCATGAACTCATCGTAGGTGGTGGCGCCGAAACTACCGATGCGAATATAACCCACTTGCGGGCGAATCATGTAATAGGCGTCGATGGTTTTCACGGGAATTTTGTCGCGTGTGACCGCAAAGACGAGCTTATCCTTGATTCCCCGTCGCAAGATAGTGAGCTTCACCTTGGTGCCTCGAGGGCCTCTCAGCCGCTTCATAATCTCCTCTTTCGACATTTTCACGCCCGCAATGGCCGTGTCGTTGACAGCCACAATGCGGTCGCCGGCCAAGATTCCGACCTTTTCCGACGGACCTTTCAGCACCGGTTGAATCACGAGCAACGTGTCTTGCACCATATTGAACTGCACGCCGATACCGTCGAACGAACCTTGCAGCGGCTCGTTCATGGCTTTAGTCTCTTTGGCGGTGGAGTAAGCGGAATGTGGATCGAGCTTTTCGAGCATGCCCCGGATAGCGTCTTCCACGAGCTTTTGCTCATCCACCTGATCTACATAGAGCCCTTTGATAGCCATTTCGGCTATCTGCAACTTGCGTGCGGGAGTATTATCTTTACCCAAGTCAATAACCTGCGCATGAAAAGGTAAAAAAGTAAAAAGGTAAAAAAGTAAAAAGAATGGGCGCAGAAAGGAAAAAACTTTCCGTGCCCGATTGATACTTTGGGTGCTTATTCTTTGTTGACTGCTTGATTTCATTGGTGATTCTCTTTCTCTATTTTATTGATAATATTGACTAATGTGCCTATGATGGTTCGGGTATCGTTGCTCATGGAATCGTATATTTTCTGCGAAATATACGCTGTATCATAGAGAAGGTCGAGCCAATAGAGTGTTTCGTTGGCTTCTTTGAGGGCTATTTTCAGTTTATTTTTATAATCTAACGAACTTTGGGCGAACTTACTTTCAGCCAAATTGGCTCCAATACTCGTCCCATTTTTACAAATTTGCCGTGACATTACGTACTCTTGTCGTTCGTTCACAAGAAATTCATTCAAATGAATGACTCTTATTGTAAACTTTTTGGCCAACTGATAGACGACACTATCACTCATTTTTACTCTTTTACCTTTGTACCCTTTTACTTTTTCAAGCCTCTTCCGGAATATCTTCTTCTATCACTAAGTTATCAATGATGAAGTTCTGGCGTTCCATTGTATTCTTACCCATGTAATATTCCAGCAATTTCTGTACTTGGTCTGTTTTGTGAATCGTTACCTGTTCCAGACGAATATCGGGGCCGATGAAATGCACAAACTCGTCGGGACTGATTTCGCCAAGGCCTTTGAAACGCGTAATCTCTGGGTCGGGGCCCAGTTCCTTGATGGCTTGTTGGCGTTCTTCGTCACTATAACAATAACGTGTGATGAAGTCACTCTTCTTCTCTTTGTTACTCATACGTTCATCAGCCTCGGCAATAGCGTGTTTATTCTTCATCTTAGCACGCTTATTACGCACGCGGAAAAGCGGCGTCTGCAACACGTAGACATGACCTTTCTTAATGAGTTCGGGGAAGAATTGCAGGAAGAACGTGATGATGAGCAGGCGGATGTGCATGCCGTCGACATCGGCATCGGTAGCTACAATCACCTTGTTGTAGCGCAATGAGTCAAGTCCGTCTTCGATATCAAGTGCCGCCTGCAGCAGGTTGAACTCCTCATTTTCATACACCACCTTCTTAGTGAGGCCGAAAGAGTTGAGCGGTTTGCCGCGCAGAGAGAATACTGCCTGCGTGTTTACGTCGCGACTTTTCGTGATACTGCCGCTGGCAGAGTCGCCCTCGGTGATAAAAATGGCACTTTCTTCCTTGCGATCGTTCTTCACGTCACAGAAATGAATGCGGCAATCGCGCAGCTTTCGGTTGTGCAGATTGGCCTTCTTGGCCCGCTCCCGCGCCAGTTTCGTCACGCCGGCCATGGCCTTGCGCTCTCGTTCGGTCTCCTTAATCTTATTTTCCAGCACCTCCGCCACTTCGGTATGGATGTGCAGATAATTGTCTACGTTCTGCTTGATGAAGTCACCCACGTACTTGTTGATACTCTCGCCGTCGGGAGCCATCTGTGTAGAACCCAGCTTTATCTTCGTCTGCGACTCAAAAACCGGCTCTTCCACATTGATGGCGATAGCTGCCACCAGTCCGTTACGGATGTCGCCATACTCGTATTTGCCGAAAAACTCCTTGACTGTTTTAGCTATATGCTCCTTGAACGCGCTCTGATGTGTACCACCCTGCGTGGTATGCTGGCCATTCACAAAGCTGTGATACTCCTCGCCATACTGGTTGGTATGGGTAAAAGCGATCTCGATATCCTCGCCTTGCATGTGGATAATCGGATACAGGCCATCGGTGGTCATGTTGTCGGTCAGCAAGTCTTCCAAACCATTGCGACTACGAATGCGCCGACCGTTATACATAATGGTCAGTCCGCTGTTCAAATAAGTATAGTTGCGCAACATCGTTTCGACGATATCATCATGGAAACGATAGTTTTTGAACAAAGTCGCATCGGGTTCAAAATAGATATACGTGCCGTTCTCATCGTTTGAATCCTCTGTTATATCCGTTTGCAACAGCCCTTTTTCAAACTGCAGGCGGCGCACCTTGCCTTCACGATACGACATTACCTCAAAGCGGGAGCTCAAAGCATTGACGGCTTTCACGCCGACACCATTCAGTCCGACACTCTTCTTGAATGCTTTCGAGTCGTATTTACCACCCGTATTGAGCACGCTCACGGCCTCCACGAGCTTCCCCTGCGGTATGCCACGCCCGTAGTCGCGCACGCTGATTCGCAGATTGTCGGTCACATCGACTTCTATTCGGTCGCCCGACTTCATCTTAAACTCATCAATTGAGTTATCAATGACCTCTTTCAGCAATACGTAGATACCATCCTCGGGCAGCGAACCATCGCCCAATCTACCGATATACATACCCGGACGTGTGCGGACATGCTCCATATCCGACAGATGTCGGATGTTTTCGTCAGTATATTCGGGAGTAGAAGCGTTGGAACTTGGGTTTTGAGGAAGCGTGGTTTCTATTTCGCTCATGATGATTTTGCTTAAAAAAACTTCTTATAACATTTACGGCGTTTGTGCAGATGGGTGTCGAAAGCCTCCCACTGGCTCTGCACATTGGCATTAGTTTCCATTTCTACCTGAGTCTCTCCCCACTTAATACCATGGGCATTGTAGCGGGGAATGAGGTCGTAAAATAGGAGAACGTTGGCCCCTTTGGCTCTGTATTCGGGCAGGAAACCCACAAGGAGCAGGTCAACGCCTTCAGTCTTGCGGAACTTGAGTGCACGGATGACATGCCACCAACCGAAAGGTAGCAACCTTCCACGCTTACATTTCTGCAAAGCTTTCGAAAGCGAAGGCATCGTAATGCCGATACCGGCCAGCTTATTGTCAGCTCCGGCGTCCTCGATGACGGTAATCAGGTCGAGATCGAGCAGCTTAAAGTACATGTCGATGTACTGCGCCACCTGCCGGTCGGTCAGTTCGCTATAGCCATAAAGATCCTTGTAAGTTTCGTTGATGAGTTTGAAGATGCGCTCGCCATAACCTTTTTCAAAGATATCCTGCTTCGTAAGCTTCTTCACCCGCAGGTTATAACGCTTCTGTATCATCTCCGCCAGTTTCTCATAGCGGGGCGGCAATGCCTCTGGCACCATCACCTTGAACTCCACATACTTGTTGTCCACGTCGTAACCGTCCATGGCTTCGATATGTTCGGGGTAATAAGGATAGTTGTAGATGGTTGGCATGGTTCCCAACTGATCGAAGCCCCACGTGAGCATTCCTTCGGGATCCATGTCTGTAAAGCCCAGCGGCCCCACGATTTCGTTCATTCCCTTCGTGCGACCATAGTCCTCAACAGCCTTCAACAATGCGGCCGAAACCTCACGATCGTCTACGAAGTCAATCCATCCGAAGCGCACCGATTTGCGTCCCCATCGCTTATTGGCCTTATGGTTGATAATGGCGGCTACGCGTCCTACGAGCTTTCCTCCCTTGTAAGCCAGATAATATTCAGCTTCGCAAAAGTCGAAAGCGGCATTCTTATCGCGGCTGAGCGTATTCATATCATCGCTGAAGAGTACCGGCACGTCGTAAGCGTTGCCCTTATATAAGTCGTAATGGAAGTCTATAAAAGTTTCGAGATCATGGCGAGTCTCTACTTTTCTTATTTCAACAAAAGACATCTTCTATTTATTTTTAATGCTTTTAAACGTGCAAATATACTCATTTTCAAATAGAAAGCCAAATAACAAGCACTTTTTAGCATTAAAAAAGCAGGGCCGGCCACACAAGTATGCAGCCGGCCCTTCGCCTTTTTATTTCATGAAAGGGCACAAACGCCCTCATTTGTGGTTATGCAGGACGTGTACCGAGGATGTCATCGATGTTGGCAATGGTGTGACCATCGCGATGACGGAAGAGATTCAGAATGTCGCGAATGCTACGTTCTTCCTCTACTTGCTCATCTACATACTTATCACAGAAGTTAGACGCAGCACGATCTTTCTGTTCATCGGCCACCTCAGCCAGTTTGTCGATCAGCAGAGAGATATGCTTCTCATGCTCCATCGTAGCCTCAAACACTTCCTTCGGGCTGCTCCACTCTGTCGGAACGGCCTCAATGGCTGTCAATTTCACCTCACCACCACGATTGAGAACGAAGTCGGCCATATCCATCGCGTGGCGTTTTTCTTCATCGCTCTGCTTAGCCATCCATGCGGCAAAGCCTTTCCAACCTTCCTTACGGAACCAGAAAGCCATCTGGAGATAAAGGTTCGAGGAATACAACTCGTGACTGATTTGCGCGTTAAACGCGTCTTGCATTGTTTTATTGATATCCATAATCACTTGATTTATATATTACAAGAATAGCTCTTGCGGCTCTTATGTTTCATTAGATAAATATTCGCGCAACAACGCGCGCGTCTGGTCGAGAATGGCTGTCAGTTCTTCGATGGTCGTAGCCCGCAACATGGCGATGCGGGTCTGTCGAAAGTCAGGGATTCCCTTGAACACCGGACTGGCAGCCAGATGTCTGCGGGTGTGTAAGATACCCCGATATTCGTCGATGCGCTCCACATTGATGCGCAGCTGTTCTTCCAATACGTCAATCTTCTCATCAACCGTCAGCGGTCCACCGCCATCCGCTCTCATCTCCCGGAATATCCATGGCCGACCGAAAGTGGCCCGTCCCACCATCACGGCGTCCACGCCATAACGCTCGAAAGCCATGCGGGCCTCTTCGCCCGAAGTAATATCGCCGTTGCCGATGATAGGTATATGAATACGCGGATTGTTCTTCACCTCACCGATCAGCGACCAGTCGGCCGTGCCTGTGTACATCTGACTGCGGGTGCGACCATGAATCGTCAGGGCCTGAATACCACAGTCTTGCAACTGTTCGGCCAGCGTCGTAATGATAAGATTGTTGCAATCCCAACCCAAACGGGTCTTCACCGTCACGGGCACATTGACCGCCTTCACCACTTCTCTCGTGATGTCGAGCATCAGCGGGACATTTTTCAGCATGCCCGAGCCGGCCCCTTTGCCCGCCACTTTCTTTACAGGGCAGCCGAAATTCAGGTCGATGACATCGGGGCGAGCCTCTTCCACGCGCTTGGCAGCCTCTACCATATCCTCCACCGTGCGGCCATAGATCTGTATGCCCACAGGACGTTCTTCGTCGCAGATAGTCAGTTTGTTGACCGTAGACTGAATATTACGCACCAATGCCTCAGCCGATACGAACTCGGTATAGACCATGGCCGCGCCGAAACGCTTGCAAAGCATTCGGAAACCGATGTCCGTAACGTCCTCCATCGGAGCCAATAACAGGGGCTGATGGCCCAAAGCAATCTTTCCTATCTTCATACTATCCGCAAAGTTACGTATTTTTCTGGAACATTCTCAGCCTTCGGCCACTATACTTTCTGCCCAATGAGCAACAAGTGGCGGCCTTCGGCGTCGGTAGTAGCAAATATATAGTGGTCGCCGCCGTCCTTTAGTTTCAGTTTGCGGCGCAGTTCTTCCACCGTCATCGGGAAGTTTCTCACGGCCAGATTGGCCTTATCAATACCCACCAACGCCTTTCGCAACTCTTTTTTATTAAAAGATGAGACGGCCAAGAGCCTGAACGTGCGCCCCGGAAAACCATCCACAGGCACGTCCGAAAGGAAGAGATGAGAGTTAGGGGCCAGTTGACGCAGTCCGAAGGCTTGTTCTATGGCCGCAAAGCAGCCGGCTTTCATGACAGAAACGGATGGGAGAAGGAGGTAACCAAGGCCTCCCCCACTCCTCTCAAGGAGGGGAGTGCCTGCCGGACACAAACTATTTCGGCCCGATAATTTATCCGTAAGACAAAAACCATCTCGAGGCGATAACTGATCCGTAAGACAAAAACGCTCTTGGGCCGGTAATCTATCAGCACATTGGCTATTGCGCTTGTAAATAATAGTTCCTTCATACACACAGAGCGTTTCTTTCAAAACCCTATCACTCCTCCGCACGCTCCCATCAACAACCGTTGAAGCAACGTCTGTCTGACCAGTATTCTCTGTTACATCAGCTTGCGTCCGGCAGGCACTCCCCTCCTTGGGAGGGGCGGGGGAGGCTACATCATCCACGCAGTGCACGCGTGGGCTTCCGGCATAATCGGGCTGCGCCAGCAGCAGCAGTTCTTTACATTCGCCGCCCACCGCTACGATAAACACATCGCTCACGCTGCCCACATCCTTCACGGCCTTGTGCCAATCGAGCATCGGCGACAGCTTGAGCAGCAGCCGGCGAGCCTTCTGCATGAGCAAAGGGCACAGCGCAACGACGTCGGGCACGCAGTCGGCAATGGCAAAAGTGCGACCTCCATGACTGTCGCGGCGTGCCGGATCGATGAAAATAAGGTCGACAGGCTCCATCTGTTCCAAGTATTCCGTGCTGTCGGCGCAGACCACTTCGGCCTGTATCAGTCGCAAAAGAGCCAGATTATGGCGAGCAATCGTGCAGAGATGTTCCTGCCGTTCCACGTAGACAGCCTTGTCAAAGCTACGGGCTAAGTAAGAAAAGTCTACGCCGAAGCCACCCGTGAGGTCGACCAACTGCCGTCGTTCGGGGCACAACCGTACTACAATGTCCGCCTTCAGTTGTGCCGTTGCCTCGCTCGAACACTGCTCCATCGACAGATGCGGCGGATAAATCAGTCCTTCCTGTGCCGCCCAAGCGGGCAATTTATGGCGTGCCGTCTGCCAACCACGTATCTGATCGAGCGCAAACGGCAGGTCTACCTCAGGATACTTATCTTGAAGAAAGGCCAACCGACGCACGTCGTCATGGCGATATTGCTTGATAAATTCCTGTGTTGTCATACCTTACATGCTGTTTTCATAAATGCTACAACTGATAGGAAAGCCCCAGTTTCACCTCAAAAGTGCGGGCTCTTACATCATGATAATAGCGGTAATGAGTCTTGCGGCCGAAGAAGGCACCGCCGGCTTCCAACTGTAACCCACGCGCCAGATTGATATTGAACGCCGGATTCAGCACCAGCAGACCCGCATAGCCACGGTCGCCCTGCGCATTAAGATAGAGCGGATCGACTGTTGTTAGGTCGCGTTGCTCATAACCCTTCCACGTAAAGACGCGGTAGTATTCAAAATTAAAGACGAAACGACCCATACGGGGAAACTCCATCAGCGTATTCATCTTGACACTGTAGCCCGAACCCATATTGTAATCGCGGTCGATGAAGCTGTAATAGTCGCTCTTGGTGCCACCAAGCAAGATGCCGCTGATGAACACACGCTGTTCCAACCGCGAAACATTGGCTACCTGCGGAAACCGATAGATGACACCGGGGCCTACCGATGCCGCCTCACTGATGCGATAGGGCGTCAGCGACGTGCCGTCTTTCACGGGTTTGGTATCGTAGTAATTGAAATGTTGGAACAAACCGAACTCCATCTGATTGCCGTTTCGGGGCTCGAAATAGCGTCCCCACAGCCTTCCGAGCAGGTGAATACCATTGATAAACGGCTGATTGGGCGAAAGACTGAACGTCACATGACCCGTAAAATAATCGTAAGGGCGGTTGGTCGAAGACTTAAACACGTCGCCATACTCCACAAAGAAACTCAAATAAGGGTTGTGCTCACCCCGGAAAAGGCCGCCGTTGTCGGCCAGATAACGATGTCCGAAGGCCAGCGTGAAGTCTACGGGGATGGCGTTGTGGTCGTGATAGAGGTAATTGGTCTGCCTCACACGCCAAGCATCGCCATTCATCAGCCGCGTAACGCCCTGCATGGGGTTGACGACCGTGGCCAGAAACTCACGCGCGAAGCGACGGAATCCACGACTTCGGTCGTTGAGAACAAGTGCCGACATACGATGAGAAATCTCGCCGAGGCAGATTCCTCCTACCGTTGTGGCCATCACATCGTTGATAGCCGGCGGCTCTATCTCGCCCAACATCTCCCACATCAGACTGCCTCCCAACGCGTAAGGCACACTCTGCCAGAAGTTGAGCCCGCGACTACGGGCACTGTTGAAATAAAGATTGCCGTGGTAAGGATGGGCAAAGAGGTTGGTAGAGAACTGGTCGTTATCCCACACAAAGCCGTGACGCCAGTTCCGGGCTATACTTTCAAGCGTGACTTTGGCGAAGTCGGCCTTCATCACAAAGCGGTCGAAGCCGTGCACCAGCAGGTTAAGCGTCGTAGCCTGCAGCGCTGCCGCCCACGGATGGGGCTCCAGATAGTCGGGGGCGGCAAAACGATAAAGGCTGCCCATGCCCGTAGTGTCGCGTTGCAAGCGCAACAGCGGACGGGTCGAAGGCCGACGCTGGGCCAAGTGGTTATTGTAGTTGAAGGTAAGACCACCTTGTAGTATCAAGCCGTGGCGGTATTCCTTGCCATCATAGTGGCGCGTATCGCCATAGCCGACCGACACGAAAGCGCCCGCCGCACGACAAAATCGGTAGTCGAGATTCAAGTGGCCCTGCAACGAATAGAGCCGTTCGGGCTTGCTACTCTCTTCTTCAAAGGTTTCCACATGGTAATAGCCCACGTCGCCACTCACGCTCCAGCGGGGCGAAAGATTAACATACCGGCCCAATCGATAATAAAGTGCACCCGAGAACTTATTGTCCAGTCCCATATAATGCGTGCCGACACCGAGAATGCTGTAGCCGCTGCGGTTGCGATAGCGCACGGCGAAGTTGAATTTCGACGTCGTTCCGGCAAAAGTCATGAAGTCGATACGGGTATTGGGGTTGATATTGACGAGTCCGAGCTTATGGGCCTTAGTGTCACGACTGACATTGAGAACGCCCACCTGCCAGCCACGGGGGTGGCGCAACGCCACATTGATAAGTCCTATCTGCGAACCGTTGAGCTGTTCGGTGAAGTTGTAGGCGCTCACCTGTACGCCACGCATAAAGCCTGCGCTGACATTGGCCGCCACCGATAGCTGCACGCCACGCTTCACGCCCATGGCGATGTTGGTCAGACCGGCCAGTTGCAAGCCTTCCAAAGGTTTTCGGCTCAGATTGGTAAGTCCCGACAGCTGCATTCCTTGCACGCGGTTGGCGCTGTTGATAAGCAGGGCGCCCTGAAAACCTTGCATCAGTCGGTGCGTGCCGGCACTGATCAGACCGATGTTCGCGCCCCGCAGCGTGTCGGTATTGGCAAAAATGCCCACGTTGACCGCCCTTGTCCGGGTAGAATCGGCATTGTCGTGCCCCACGCCCACGGCAACATTCATCGACCGAAGTGCCGTCGTCGTCTGTGCTCGCAACGCCAATAGGGACAGCGTCATGAATGTCATCAGCAAGACAAGCCGCCGAACGGCCATGATCGCGTCAGACCGTAGCAACCGATTGAGCTTCTGCATGGCCTTGGCCACTTGATGTTCCACGGTGCGCTCCGATATATTCAGCTCTGCCGCAATCTCTTTATAGCGCATACCGTCGCGCTTGCTCATGAGAAACACTTGACGACACCGCTCGGGCAGTCGGTCGATGGCTTCCCACAGCCGCGCCTCTTGCTCCGAACGACAGCGGGCCTCATCGTCACTGATGAAGCCTTCCAAGTCGTGTGGTGCCACGTCTACCATGTCGAGACGGGCCCGCCGCAGGTGGTCGATACACCGATTGCGCACGGCGGTGTATAAAAAAGAACGGGGATTACGGGGCGCATGCTGCCACAGGCTGACGAAACACTCCTGCACAATATCCTCCGCCGCATCGTCAGCCCCCACATAATGCAAGGCATAAAGACAGAGCGGACGATAATGACGGGCGAATAAATCCTTGATATCAAGCTGCATAACGCGTTATTTCAGACCACAAAGGTAAGGAAAAAACGTCAGTTGGGGATGGTTTTTCCTAAATCTTGCACTTTCAATATGTAGGGAAAGCCTCTTTTTTTTAGAAGTTACTACCCATAAAAAAAAGTAGGAACGCATCGTTCATGCATCCCTACCTTTTGATTTGATATGATTTTTATTTATCAACAAATTGAATCTTTGTGTCCAGTTTGCTAATCTTAGCCTTGAGCTGAGCAATCTTCTTTTCTAACTTTTTTACACCTTTCAGGCTCTTGTCTAACTTCTTATTGATTTTTTTCGCCTCTTTCAGTTTCTTAATAGTATCCTTTGCGTCCTTTACAGTGCTTGAAGGATTGGATGCCGTGAAATCTGTTGTGGCCGCATTGGCTTCTGCATTAATGCTGGCAGCCTTACTAATAAGCGCGCTATGTTCAAGTTTCTTTTGCTCACATTCAAGCTGGAGGCTGTTCAATTTGGCTGTTAATTCGAGCACTTTCTGCTGTTCCTTTAAATTATTAACAGCCGTTACGTCCTGAGCAAAGCCAGAAACTACGGATAATATCATTACTCCTATTAAAAACAATCTTTTCATACTTAAAACTAATTTAAATCTATTAAATGCGAAATATACAATCTCTTTGATATATTATTTTCGGTTTGTCGGGTGCAAAGTTACGCATTATTCCGGAATAAAAATAAAAAAAGAAAGATTTCCGTAAAACTTATGATCGCTTCTTTCCCATTCAAAACGAGTAAGTTACAACTATAAAAGGTACGAAAAGAAGCTTGATGGGTAAGGCGGAACATAAAAAATCACGCCCCGTGGCTGGCGCATGGCGACTCGTTGACAATCTCTCAATACATGATTTTCCATGTTGTAAACAATAGGGCGTGAGCCGTAGGGGGCGTGATTCATCACGTTCCGCTCCGCAAATAAAGATAATACAATATGTGATTCATCACGTTCCGCTCCGCAAACAAAGATGATACAACGAGGAATTTATTTCCCTTCCGCCCTGCAAACAAAGATTATAAAACACGTGATTCATCCTCTTCCGTTGCTGTGTTTGTTTTTTATGGTCAGCATATAACATTGTTGGGGGAATTAAAAATACCTATTTTGGTTGTGAGGAACGTGATGAATCACGCCCCTACGCTGGCGCATGGCGACTAACGTTGGTAAAACGGATTTTGACATTTCATTAAAAATGCTTGCATAAATCAGCTGTATATCCTACTTTTGTTCGTATCTAAAATATCGTTTTTAACCTATATACATTTTCGCATGAATCTTCCGCATCGTAAATATATCCGGTGGAATGGATATGATTATAAGACTGCGAATCACTATTTCATTACGGTTGTAACGCATAACCGCCAAAATTGTCTTGGATTTATCGCTCATCAGCAAGCCGTACTCAGTGAGATTGGAAACATAGTGAGGCATTGTATTGCCACACTTCATCAACATTTCGATGACATAGAGATAGCGGATATGGTCATCATGCCCAACCATGTACATTTTATCATTACCAATATGGGAGACTCTTATATACCTGAAGTAGTGAGATACTTTAAGGCCGTAACATCTTATCAATATCATCATACCATTGAAAACGCACAGGATACGAAGTCGCTTTGGCAACGCAATTATTATGACCGGGTGATACGAGATGAACGGGAATACATGTTTGTAAGGAATTATATTATGAAGAATCCCGAAAGATGGGAACAGGATATGCTGAATAATGACTCTACATGTACGGAGAAAGACAATATAGCACACATGTTACATCAAATAGAGACTCATCGCGATTTTAATCCAATAGATTATTTTACATCCTCCCCAAAATGATTTTCCATATTGTAAATAACAGGGCGTGAGCCGTAGGGGCGTGATTCATCACGTTCCGATCACCAACAAAGACTCTAGATCGGCCGAGCGTCGTGCGGGACCGAGTGGATGCGTCGGTGTAGATCTCGGTGG
>CAUURC010000063.1:0-17103 GCA_963547405.1 uncultured Prevotella sp. | reverse complement strand
AATGCGTAAGCTTCCTGACTCTGTTGCGATTTCTTCCAACCCAAGCCCTCATAGAAAGCCAATGCCTTTTGAAAGTCTTTTACTCCTAATGTGATTAAAGAGAATTTCTGTCTCATAAGTTGTACTTTATAATTTAGTTATCAAAACAACCTCTGATACTGCGCGTTGCCATCCTTGTTAAGCCGCAAATCCTACGCCCAATGAGTTGTCAAAACAACTCACCCTCTCTTTGAACAAGCAGGTTGTTGCGCCCCAGATGGCTGTAGGCCAAGGGCGTAGCCATGCGTCCGCGTGGTGTCCGCTTGACGAAACCCTCCATGATGAGGAAGGGTTCGTAGACGTCTTCCACCGTACCGGCGTCTTCGCCGATGGCCGTGGCGATGGTGCCGACGC
The DNA here is from genome assembly GCA_963547405.1 of uncultured Prevotella sp. Taxonomy (GTDB): domain Bacteria; phylum Bacteroidota; class Bacteroidia; order Bacteroidales; family Bacteroidaceae; genus Prevotella. The sequence continues at coordinate 16,710 of CAUURC010000063.1, read as the reverse complement.
CCACCGGACCGCCGTGAAACTTGTCGATAATCGTCAGCAGAATCTTGTTGTCGATGTCGTCGAGGCCGTATTGGTCGATATTGAGAGCCTTGAGTGCCACTTGGGTGATGGAAGTGGTGATGGTGCCGTTGCCTTTCACTTGGGCAAAGTCGCGCACACGGCGCAGTAGCGAGTTGGCGATACGGGGCGTGCCACGGCTGCGTCGGCCTATTTCGTCGGCCGCATGGTCTTCGATGGGCACCTTCAGCAGCGTGGCCGAACGGCGGATGATGCGCTTCAGCGTTTCGGGATCGTAGTATTCCAAGTGCATGTTGATACCGAAACGGGCCCGCAGCGGTGCCGTGAGCATGCCACTGCGCGTTGTCGCGCCTACGAGTGTGAACGGATTGAGGTCTATCTGTATGGAGCGTGCCGATGGGCCTTTGTCGATCATGATGTCGATGCGGTAGTCCTCCATAGCCGAGTAGAGATACTCTTCTACTACGGGCGAAAGTCGGTGAATCTCGTCGATGAAGAGCACGTCGTTGGGTTCCAGCGACGTCAGAATACCCGCCAGATCGCCCGGTTTGTCGAGTATGGGGCCGCTTGTTATCTTGAATCCCACGCCCAACTCGTTGGCGATGATGTTGCTCAGTGTCGTTTTGCCCAGTCCCGGAGGCCCGTAGAGCAGGGTATGGTCGAGCGGTTCGCGGCGATACTTGGCTGCTTCCACGAAAACTTCCAGATTCTCAACAACCTTAGGCTGACCGTTGAAATCGGCGAAGCGCAGGGGTCGCAGCGCGTTCTCAAATTCTTTTTCGGCCGAAGAGAGCCGTTCTTCTCTTATATCAAAATCTTCAGACATGTATGTATTCCTTGTTCTTTCGGCAAAAGTAAGCATAAAAATCGAGAAATGCGAAGCCTTCGCTAACACATTGATACATAATGCGTTGCAAAAGCAGCCCTTTTACACGCTAAAAGCTATGCTTTGACCTTGTAATAGTTATGCTTTTAGCGTGTAAAAGGGCTGCTTTTGCAAACCGAAAGAACTACTATTGAAAAAGTAGTAGTATGCTTATGCTTTTCAGTAGAGGTGGAACATGCGTTCCATCATCTGCCATTTCTCGTTTGAAGTCTGTCCCGGAGCCACCGATTGAAACCTTGACGTGTAGGCTTCCCACTCTGCTTGGCGGGGCAACGTGGCCAAACGGGCCATTGCCGTGTCCCAATCGAAGTCGTCCGGCGTTTCTACAATCATGAAGAGGCGGCTGCCTAAGATATAGATTTCCATTTCGAGAATGCCCACCTGACGGATTCCGTCGATGATTTCCTGCCACATTTCGGGCTGACTGTGGGCTTTCCGATACCGGGCGATGAGTTCCGGGTCGGCCTTCAGGTCGAGGGTTTGGCAATAACGTTTCATATTGAATTAAAAGTTCACGCCGAAGTTAGCGAAGAAAGCGTGACCCGTGGCGTCGCGGTTATCATCTTTTGAAATGTTGGCTAAACCAAATTGATAGCCCATTTCGATATAAATGTTATTGTATTCAGCACCACATCCGAGCTTGAATCCCATGTCGCCATGCTTGAAATAGTTGTCGCGGAACGAGCTGATCTTTTCTTTCTTGCCCGCTTGGTTGCTGTTGAGCGTGGTCTTACCGCTGACAGCGTAAGAGAAATAAGGGCCTACGAAGGGCAGAATGGCAATGTCTTCGGTTGCTTGAATGCCAAATTTGATGAGCACAGGCGCCTCGAGATAGTTGAGACTGGTCTTGGTTACGCTGGTCTTGCCACCCCTTTCAGTGTAGTAAAGGCCGCTTTCAATGAATACGGGCATGGTTTGCGAGCAGCGAACGCCGAGGACACCACCCAAGGTCATACCTACTTTGTTGTCCAAGTTCCAGTCGCCGCCAACGCTGGCTGCCGTCATACCGATGCGGATACCATAATAAACACTTTCTTCACTGAATGCGAAACCGCCGCTCTTGTACTGAGCGAATGAAGGAACAGCCATTACGAAGGCTGCAATCATAACTAATAGCTTTTTCATAATCTCTAATTTTACCAAAAATAGATATTAAAATGGGCATAAAGGCCCATGCAAAGTAACGAATATTTTTGCTTCTTTCAAAATCTTTTACAGGAAAATCACTATCTATCAGCGTATTAGGTGGTATATGCCACCGGCCATGGGCTTGACAAATCCTTGCATTTCGAGTTGAAAAAGAAGTCCCGAAAGGGTTGCGATGGGCAAGTCGGCTTTGACGGATAGTTGATTGATGGTGAGGTCGTTTGTGGTGGTGAGGGTGTCGATAATATGTTGTTCGTCGGGCGAGAGCGTGGGGAAGAGCTGCCGCTCGATACCTTCGCGGCGCACTTTCTGCAGCATATACTCTGTTTTCCAGCCCATGGCGTCGGCGAAATCCTCGGCCGACGTGATGAGAGCGGCGCCGTTGTCGCGTATCAACTGGTTGCAACCCTCGCTGTATTCGGCTCCCACGGGACCGGGAAAGGCAAACGTGTCACGGTTGTAGTCGCGCGACAGCCGGGCCGTAATGAGTCCGCCGCCCCGTGCCGCGCTCTCTACGAGGACGCAGGCGTCACTCATGCCCGCTACGATACGGTTGCGGCGCACGAAGTTGGCCTTGTCGGCGTTGGTGCAGGTGGTATATTCGGTGAGCAGTCCGCCGTGTGTGGCCATTTCGTTGGCTGTGTTGCGGTGGGTCGGCGGATAGAGTGTGTCGAGGCCGTGAGCCAGTACGCCCACCGTCGGCAGGCCGTTGTGGAGCGCTTGTCGGTGGGCGTGGATGTCAACGCCGTAGGCCAGTCCGCTGACGATGAGCGTATCGGGACAGAATCGGTGCAGGTCGGTCATGAAACGGTGGATGAGATCCTGTCCGTAGGGCGTGCAGTAGCGGGTGCCCACGACGCAGACCACGTGGCGTGCGTTGAGGTCGGTCGTGCCCCGATAGTAGAGAGCCAGTGGCGCGTCGGCGCACTCCAGCAGCCGTCGGGGGTAGCGTTCGTCCTTCGGCGTGAGTATTTCCACGTGGTGTTGTTCGGCCCATCGCAGCTCTTCGTCCACCCGTCGCCGCACTTCGTCCGCGTTTTGAAAGAGCGCCATGAAGCGTGGCGTGGCCTCGGGCATCAGCGTGCGTATATCGTTGCTGTGCCCTATGATGTCGGTTGCGTTGCCCACCTGCCGGTAAAGCACCTGCATCTTGTCGATATGCCAGAATCCCAGTCGGGCCAGTATGAGCGTATTGTAGAGTTCCTGTGTGTCAATCATCTTTATTTAGGTATTTTTGATGATTGCGAAGTAACAAATTATTTTACTTACAACAAAGGCTTTTCGTTAAAAATGTTGTTTTTTTTCAAGTTAATATGCTTCAAGTTGGCCTGTAATCGCAGGATTTTGTGTAAGTTTGTAAAATAGTTTTATTCATAAAAGCGTATAATGATGGGCGTACGTGATCGGGAATGCGCATTTGAAAAGTTGTTCAAAGAAAATTATTCCCAATTATATTATAATGCTCTTTATATAGTGCATGATTCGGAAGTGGCCCGAGATGTGGTGAATGATGTCTTTACTCGCGCTTGGGAAGACTTTTCCTACCCGCATCATCGATATGGTGTTGCCTATTTACGGCAATGTGTTTACAATCGTTGTCTGGATTATCTGAAACATGCTAAGGTAGAGTCTGCTTATGCCAAGTTCTTTCTTGACATGAGCCGGCATGGCATAGACTGGAACATGGATGAACAGGAAGAATACATCGAATTGATAAATCGTGTGATGGAAAAGCTCCCTGTCCGTACCCGTTTTGTGATGGATCAGTGTTTTTATGAGGGACATACCTATAAGGAAGTTGCGGCCTTGCTCGATATTTCAATCAGTGGGGTGAAGCAGCATGTCATGAAAGGTTTGCGATTATTGCGTGAATCTTTTTCTACAGAATACGCAAACCGGAAGATAACCAAAAAGAATCGATAATCGTTATATTATATAATGAACATGGATATTGATAATTTACATCAGAACGCGGACGCTACCGAGGAGCACGAGGTGGTGAATCGGATAGATAACTGGGACGAGTTGACGGATGACGAAATAGGCGCGTTGCTGTCTGACAAAGCTTCGCAGGATGCGTATCGTTTGTTGTGGAGCTATCGTTGTGCAAGACTTAAGGAGAAAAGTCCAGCTCCTGACACAGCGAAAGCTTGGAAACATTTTTGCGCTACCGAGCTTGCGCCCCGCCGCTTACGGAGTTCTTATCGGCGCAGATTGTTGTATGTTGCCGCCGCGGCTGCTGCCGTTGTCGCAATGGTATGGGGCATTCATTCCTATTTAGATGGTCGACAGGCTGCCGATCATCTGATGGCTTTCGTGGCAGAAGACCGCCCGCAGAAGATTTTGTTGGGCAAAGCCGACGAACAGATGAAGGATATTGAACTCGCCTATCACGACGAAGGGGTGGTGATTGATGACGAACGGGCCGATTTTTCACATACCTCGACGCGTGCGGAGGGGGTGCGAATGTTGTCTACACCTCGTGGGAAAGCATATAAACTGATTCTTTCCGACGGCACAAGTGTTACGCTCAATGCGGAGAGTAAGTTGATATTTCCGGCTCGTTTCTCGGGCGATGTAAGGCGAGTAAAACTGAAAGGGGAAGCTTATTTTAAAGTGAAGAAAGACGCCCGGCATCCTTTTATCGTAGAAACCGATAGGATTTTGACCCGTGTATTGGGCACGGAGTTCAATCTGAAAGCTTATCCCGGCTCGGACAATCATGTGACTTTGGTGTCGGGTTCGGTGGCGATAAGCAATAAAACGAGTCGTCAAAAAGTCGTATTAAAGCCCGGCGAAGACGCGACATTAAGCGATGACGAAGGATTTAACGTAACCTGTGTCGATACGGAGTATTACATTCAGTGGAAAGACGGTTATTTTTATTTTGACAATCTGCCACTGATTGACATCCTGAAGGAAATTGGCAGATGGTATAACGTGAGCATTGAGATCTGCGATAACTCCTTGATGAGCTATCGTCTTCACTTCATTGCCGACCGCAATGCCGATATATCGCAAGTCGTGAAAAACCTGAACGCGTTCAGTTATATCGAAGCCGAGTTGAAAGATAACAAAATCGTTCTTTCTAAAAAAAGAGAGGAAAACTAATGCCCGATATTTCATTTGGGTCGTTAATCCTATAGGTGATACCTTAAAAATACATCATTTATGAGTTATAAACTAAAAAAACGGCAAGCGTTGAGTAGATTTGCTTGCAGGATTGTTGTGGCGTTGTTTGCTTTTTGGGGAAACGTTGCTGCTGTTGAAGCACAATCGTTGACCGACAAAATTACGGTGGAATGTCGTAATGAATCATTGGCCAACGCGCTGAAAAGAGTTGAAAAAGCATCCGGATTCAAGGTTTTGTTCACCTATGATGAGGTGCAAGGTTATACGGTTAGCGTACAACTAAAAAACAAAACGGTAGAGAAAGTCCTTTCTCTCTTGCTGCAAAACAAGCCTTTCAGGTATTCCGTGAATGGTAAGTTTATCAATATCACGCAGACATCTGCCCAAACGGGCGGAGCCCCAGACGGCTTGTCGCAAAGTGGTTTGTCCGGAAATCAGGCGGGAAAAGGCAAGGTCGTGATTCAAGGTAAGGTCTTATCCGAAAATATGAGAGAGCCTTTACCCGGAGTTACCGTCTTTATTAAAGGGACATCGGAAGGCGCTCAGACCAATCTGGAAGGCTTTTTTAGGATAGAAACCTATACGAAGCGTCCTGTTCTGCAATTTACTTATGCCGGCATGAAGGCTGTGACGGTGGCATGGCGCGGTGAGGAAATGCTCCATGTGACGATGGCCGACGACGTGTCGCTTATCGATGAAGTTATCGTTACCGGTTATCAGCGCATTAGAAAAAACGAAATGATCGGTTCGGCCAACACAGTACAGATAGAAGATCTTTTCTATGACGGACAAAAGAGTATCGAACAGATGTTGCAGGGAAAGCTGTCGGGTACGAGTGTGTTGAATACGAGCGGATTGGTAGGTGCCACTCCAAAGGTACGCGTGCGTGGAACGTCTACTCTGTTGGGTAATCAGGAACCGGTGTGGGTGGTCGATGGTATCATTCAAGAAGACCCGCTGCCATTTAAAACGCGCGACCTCGATGCTTTGGGCAATATCAATCAGGACAATTTCGACATGATTAAGAATTTCGTAGGTAATTCTATCTCGTGGTTAAGTCCGAACGATATTCAGACGATTTCCGTGTTGAAAGATGCCGCAGCGACAGTGATGTATGGCGTGAAAGCGGCCAATGGTGTCATTGTTATTACAACCAAGCAAGGTAAGAGCGGACGTATTTCGGTGAATTACAGCGGTGGTATATCCGTCACTCCACGTATACACTACAGCCGGATGAATCTGATGAATTCCTCGGAACGTATCGATGTTTCAAGTGAAATTTATCGAAGAGGACTTATCAGTGAGGCCAATCGCCCCCTCGAACGAATCGGATATGAAGGACTTTTAGGGCAATATTTGCGTAAAGAGATTACCTATCAGCAATTTGTGGATGGGGTAAGACAGGCGCGTTCCAACAATACGGATTGGTTTAAAGAGTTGTTTCGCAATTCGATGAGTCATCATCATGGTGTAAGTCTCAGCGGAGGATCGGGTAATATGAATTACTATGCATCACTTAATGGCTCGTTTACTAATGGTATCTCTAAAGGCAATGATTCCAAAAATTACAGCGCTTCGGTAAGCATTGATACTAAAATCAGTAGTAAGGTGAGTTTGGGTGTGCGCTTAAATGCGGCTTCTCATGAAACCCATGGTTTCTTCCGCGTAGATCCTTACTACTATGCCCGAACGATAAACCGTGCCATTCCGGCATACAATGAAGATGGTTCCTTGTTTTATTATGCTAAAACACAGGATGCCAACCGCAGAATGTATAATATCATCAATGAACTTAATAACACAGGAAATACCAATACGACGAACACAATGGCACTCTCTGCCAACCTGAGATGGATGATCGCTGAAGGCTTACGCTTCGAAGGTCTGCTCGGATACAATACCTCCAACGTGGTTGGAGAGTCGTATGCCGATGAGCGGAGCTTTTTTATTACCAATCTGCGAGGCTATGAGTTCGGGCTTTATGGGCCTGGAGACCTGGAATATAAGAAGTCTCGTTTGCCTCATGGAGGTGAGTTGAACACAACGGAAAGCCGTAACAAGAACTATACTTTGCGTGCTACCTTATCTTATAATAAGATTTTAAACGACGTACATCGACTGAGTTTCATGGCCGGAGGTGAAATGCGTAGCAATAAATACGATGGATATAATACGACCGTTTATGGCTATTTCCGTCAGCGTGGCAAATCGATTATGTTGCCGCCACGCCAAGTTGTAGACCCGTTGAATAGTTCCAATTTGATAGCCAATGAACTATACGATAACTTCTCCAACTCCGTTATCGACCGTAAAATCAATACTGTCGGCTTGTTTGCCACAGGAATGTATAGCTATGACGAACGTTACATCTTCTCGGCCAGTGTCCGTTCAGACGCGTCTAACCGTTTCGGACAGGACGAACGCAACCGTTTCCTGCCTGTATGGTCTATGGGTGCCCGTTGGAATATCATCAACGAACCATGGATTAAGCATCTGTCGTGGATTAGTGATTTCAATGTGCGTGGCTCATACGGTTGGCAGGGCAATGTGGTAGAGAACTGTGGCCCTGACTTGATAGCGCAGTTAGGGCGTGGTCGTGATTTTATTGATATCCGAACAGGCCGTTATATCTTGAAGATAAAGTCATTACCTTATGACAATCTGCGCTGGGAAAAGACGAAAAGTATCAACCTCGGTATTGATTTCGGTGTATTGAAAAACCGTATTGCCTTCAGTGCGGAATATTATTCGAAGCATACATCGGACATGATTGTTTCTAAAGCCGTGCCTTATGAGTATGGAGTTTTGTTCATGCCAATCAACGGTGGCAGCATGACCAACCGAGGTTTCGAGTTGACGGCAAGCGTAACGCCTGTGAGAACCAAGGATTGGGTGTGGAGTTTTTCGCTTAACACGGCAAAGAATTTCAACGAAATACGATCCACTATCGCCGAAAATCAGAATTGGAGAGCCGCAGCGGGAGGCTCCGTTCATAAGAAAGGTCATCCGGTAGGAGCCTTTTGGGCATGGAATTTTACGGGACTTGACTCGCAAGGAGGGTATCCTTTGTTTAAGATTCCAACCAAAGAGGAAGGTGCTAATCCGTTCGATGCTACAACCTATATGGCCTATGCCGGAACAACGGAGCCTGATTTCTCGGGTGGTATGTCGACCGTGTTGCGTTGGAAGACATTGACTTTGTCTACATCTTTCAGTATTGCGCTCGGTGGAAAGCGCTTCCTTACAGATTTGTTTGATGAAGATTATTTGAATAACAGCACACCTTCGGCCTATTCCAATTTGTCTAAAGACATGGTGCGGCGTTGGCAAAAGCCCGGTGATGAGGCGCATACCCAGATTCCTACCATCCCTTATCGAAACATACCGCTGGTGAATTTGCCTGATGGATCAACGGAGTATCGTCACCGAATGTACAATTATTCTACGGCACGGGTAGTAAATGCCTCTTTCTTACGGTGTAATAACATCTCTTTGTCCTATACAGTACCCGCGAAAGTCGCAAGCAAGATGATGTTGAAAAACCTCTCTGTCAGCGGTGCTATTAGTAATCCGTTTATCATAGTAAGCAAAGATTATAACGGCGTAGACCCCGAAGTAGCTACCGGCTCTCAGCCGATTACGCCGAGTTATAGTCTTACTTTGAATTTTAGTTTGTAATTTTAATGATGGCTTCAATGAAAAATATCATATTCTTAGGTGCGTTATCGATAGCCTTGTTATTGACGGCTTGTAGCGATTTTCTTACGGAAAGCAGTCAAGACGAGGTAAGACCAAGTACTACAACCGATTTGGAAGAACTGCTGTTGGGTGAGGGGTATGCTTCTCGTACACCCATCTTTCCTTATCTTGAGTTGTTGACGGATAATGTAGAAAGCAATTACTCCGACGCCACAGGTCAGGAAACGATGCTTCTTGGTGGTGGACCGGTTTTTACTTGGGCTGAAGACATGTTTGAACAGCTGCAGAAAAACAATGTGCCATGGTATAATTCATGGCAGAATCTCTATCATTGGATCAATGGATGTAATGTTGTCATTGATCAGTTACCTTTAGTCACGGGTTCCGAACAGGCAAAAGAACGTATCAAGGCCGAGGCTTTGAGTCTGCGCTCTTTCTACTATTTCATGCTTGTTAACGCATACGCGCCACCTTACAACACGGAGAATACAGAGGCCAACGCGGCTCCCGGCGTGCCACTTGTTCTGAAGTCTACGGTGAAAGATGAGTTTCCGAAGCGCAGTAGCGTGGCTGAAGTGTACGAACAAATCGTAAAAGATCTTCTTGAAGCACGTAACCTCTTTGCCAAGAATGGCCCGGTGGCTCATAACGTGTACACCGTATCGCCGTTGTTTGTCGACATGTTGTTGGCTCGGGTATATCTTTATGAGGGCGAATGGGACGAGGTTATCAAATACAGTTCTTCCGTTATAGAACGTAAGCCCACGCTTTTGAAGCTTCGTCAGTTCTATTCGTATGACGACTGGCAGGGCATCGTAATGTATGATATGTCAAAAGGTGGCGTGTATAACAGCGGTAGTCCGGAATTGATCTGGGGCTATTCGGTCAACGGCGAGTATTCGGCATATTTCATGGGAGTGAACTTTTATATCGACCCGGGTAAGCTACCGGCCTTCACCGTGAGCAAGGAACTGGAAAACAAGTATGCTTCCAACGACATTCGGCGTGAGGCTTACTACAATGCTTACCTTGTTATGAATGGTTTTTTCCCTGAAAAGCATCTGTTGGTAGGCCGTAAAAGTGATAATGTTATCCAGAATCCTACCAAAGGAATGCGTGTGGCGGAAGCTTATCTGAACAGAGCAGAGGTTTATGCTCGTAAGTATCTGCTCACCAAAGATGAAGAAATGCGTAGATTGGCGTTGAACGATCTCAATACATTGCGTGAGGCACGCTTCACTGATCCGTATGTAAAGCTGGACATAATGGATGGAGAGGAACTGTTGAAAGCCTGCTTGGATGAACGAAGACTTGAGTTTAGTTTTGAAGATCATCGCTGGTTTGACTTGCGGCGATTGGGAATGCCCGCGCTCCAGCATACTTACTCTATTGTAAAAGGGCAGGTACAGACCGTTCGCTTGGAAAAGAACAGTAGCAAATATGTGCTGCCCATCCCTCGCGAAGTGAGAGAACGGAATCCGGAATTAGATAAATAAGAATGACGAAGATATGAAACAGAGTATATTATATATAGTTTTGGCGTTGACATTGGCCGCTTGTGGAAATGAAGATCCGGTCAAACCAACCAATGGTTCTGAAGAAATCGTAGGCCCGCACACCCTGCCTCAAGGTAATCATCCTTATGATAAAACAATTCGGGAGGTGTATGATAAGACAGGTTCCTTGTTGCTTTATAAATTTAGCGATACTGATTTTGCATGGGGATCTACACAAAGTTTCTTGTGGAGCAAGAACAGAATGCAGGATGAGGGCTATCTTTACGCATTGCCGGAAGAGGCACAGGTGGGGGAGCAAGTGTCTTTATTGAAGACGCAGTTCTTAGATTTATTCCCTACCGAGTTCCTGAAAAAGCATTTACCCTTGCGCATTCTGCTTTGCGGAAAGCTCTTTTATCTGGAAGGTGGATATACCGAAGTACCCACAGAAGAGGACTACAAGCGTATCAATGCCTTTGAAGGCTACGAGTATTTTGCGGTGAATTGGGGAAGCAGCGAGCTTCCGCAGATGACCAAAGAACAGAAAGACCAATTCAGACAGGATATGTGTACGCTCTTATTACGACGTATCTATCCCGATGTAAACAAGGGAACGGCGCGCGAAAGTATTCCTCAAGCTTTTACCGCGGTATCTGCTTACGGTTCTAATATTGAGGGTTCATTGGCAGAAGGATTCTTAAATAGCGCTCATAAGAGCAGCGAGCGTGAGGATTGGTTCGACTATTTGAAAACTATTGTGTCTACTCCGCTGGCCAAACTTGAGGCTTCGGATGGAGTCCTGAGTCATGAATTGGTAAGACGGAAGTATGATATTGTCATTAGGTATTTCAAAGAACAATTCAATGTAGACTTGCAGCGTATCGGTAATATGAGCGACTAAGTGCTGGCAGAAGGTATCGAAATCAAGAATAAACATAAAGGATGCTCCGATTAGAGGAGCAGAATGAAAATGAAACACATGAACGTAAATAACACAATCCTATCGATAATGCTTTTATTGTTTGCGCCTTCGATGGCGCAAACGATGAAGGTACAGGAATATAAACAAAGTGATCTTGAGTGGTATAACCTGCATCCTACGGCTGATAAGGTCTATGGAGTGGGGGCGAACGAGGCCTATCAATTGCTGAAAGGGCGTAAAGCCCGGCGCGTCGTCGTAGCCTTGATAGGCTCCGGCCTGGATGTGAGCCACGAGGATTTGAAAGGTAAGGTCTGGAAAAACCAAAGAGAGAAACCTAATGGCCGCGATGACGACGGTAATGGACTGGTAGACGACATTGTCGGTTGGAACTTCTTGGGAGGTAAGGACAAGGCGGGCACAAATCGTTCGATGAACTTTACCCTGAATCAAGGTGACCGGGAGTATTTCAGATTGCGTGAGAAATATGCCGACTATGTGTCTGATGGCAAGCGGTTTTATAAGTTCGACGGCGACGAGATGGTGCAGGTAGATGCGCCACGGAATATGAAAGAATACCGATATTATCGTGATACGATTGTATATGAGTCGCCACTCGCCTCACGATACGCAGGCATTCTGGCAGCCAAAGTCGTGCGCCACTATACCAAGATCTTTGACGCGAAACTCCGCCAGCGCTTTCCCGGTCAAGAGATAACGCTAAAAGAGTTCGAGACACTCTATGATAAGAACGCGCCAAAGGATTCGTTGGCGGATATGTCTTTCATGATATTAGGCTATAGTTTTCCTATTGCCAAGACGGAATCATGGAAAAAGATATATGAGGTAGAAATGCAAGGAACACCTATCCGTCAGGCTCAGCAGGCGTATGAAGCGTATCTTCAGAAGCATGGTGACGACAACCGAAAGGAAATTGTGGGTGATAAACCGAATGATATTCGCGATACCCGTTACGGGAATGGGCAGCTATTGACGGAAGATGCCAACATCGGAACCATGGAGGCGAGTATCATTGCCGGTGTGAGAGATAACCGAATCGGTGGCGACGGCATTTGTAACGAAGCGCTTATCATGCCTTTGCGCGTTGCGACCGCCGGCGATCCGTATCTCAAAGACGTGGCTTTGGCCATGCGATACGCGATCGATCATGGGGCGAAAGTTATCGTTCTGCCTTCTCAAAACACGTTGTTTCCTGTCTCAGAACGTAGTTGGATAGCAGACGCTTTGCGCTATGCGGAGCAGAAGGACGTACTTGTGATTGCGCCAGTTACAGAGAGTTCACAGGACTTGGGGCACACATTGTATTATCCGAATCGCTTCATGATTCCCGGACATGAACTCGGCAACCTGATGATTGTGGCTCCGAGCGACAAGGAAGGCAAACCTTCGCTGAGTGCGAACTTCGGTCGGAAAGAACTGGATATCCATGCTCCGGGGAAGGAAATCTATACGGCCGGCGTGGCAAACACCTACGGATTGGCTACCGGAACGGGCATGGCCGCAGCGTCGTTGGCAGGCTCTGCAGCCTTGATAAGAGCCTACTTCCCCTCGCTGAAGGCTGGGGATGTGCGCCGATTGCTCAACGAGACCGCAACGAAACCGAACGATATGGAGGTTGAAAAGACGATGGTGGTGAACGACCGTAAGGTTCAAGACCTGTTCCTATATTCTGATCTATGCCTTTCGGGAGGCATTGTCAATGTGGCAAATGCCGTAAAGGAAGCCATCAAACGCGAGCAATCGAAAAAATGAAAGGCCGCAATTATATTCTTTCCGTCGTCTTGCTGCTGTTGCCATTGAGGCTTGTTGCGCAAGATCTTTCGATCAAACGGTATGCCGACACGATACGGTATGAAATGAAATATGGACGTATCATCGTTCCTGTCACGGTCAATCAGGTGGTATACAGATACATCTTGGACACCGGAGGGCAGACCGCCACCATTTGGGAGGAGGCAAAGGCGATGGGAGGACAGCTGACCGGAGCCAGCAAGGTGACGGCCGACATGAACGGCAAGGCCAATATGTATTCGATGGGAAGGTTGCCCGAGGTGAAGATTGGAAGTAATCTGAAACTGTCGCTTACTACGATTGCGCTACCCGATATCAAGGGATTTCGAGAACTGGGTATAGTCGGAATCCTCGGCGGTGACGCCTTCAAGGATGTTGTCATGGCTTTGGACGGGGCGAAAAGTGAGCTGCGCCTCTATTATCCTTATCGTCCGAAGGGACTGAAGCTAAGCGATGGCATTCCGTTAGCTTATTCGGAGACGTGGCATGTGAACTTTCCTTTGTCGTTTTCAGGCGCGTCCGTGCAGGTCATGTTCGACACAGGAGTGCCCGAATTGCTTACGATGAGCGAAAAGGATTACCTTTTTTTGGCGCAGACCCAGGCCGCAACGGTCGTTCGGAAGGGTAGAGGAACGTTGGGCGCAGGCCTTGAAGGGCTGGGTGAAGCCAAGCCTTTGAAGCAGGTTAAGCTGGGCGAATTCGCGCTGGGTGGCAAGTCTTTTCAGAATGCTACGTGCCTTGTCGCCCCCAATGTACCAACAATACTCGGCGCGGAATTGCTGAAATACGGTGTCGTAACGATTGATTATCCTCGTGGACGGTTTTATTTTCAGCCCTACGAAGAGGCTTCCGCAGATCTCGCGAAGGCTGCTCCCATCTGGGATGTGAGTATTCTTCCTGCCCACGGAAGGTTTGAAATAACCGCGGTTTGGGAACCTCTGACTGACCGATTAAACATCGGTGATGAGGTTGTTGCCGTCAATGGGAAAGATATTACTCGCCTTCTGTTGAGTGAAACAACGATTTCTGACATCTTCGACAGGCTTGTTTCGTCAGAAACCACCATTACGATGAAGCGAGGGAATCGGAAGTTCGATATTCCTGTTCATCGGCGTTAAACAAATGATTATGCGTGTTTTCAAGTTTATTCTTTTCCTTTTGGTCGGTTTGTTGTCGACTCATTCGAGCGTGTTTGCTCAATCGGCCAACTCTCTTCAGGAAACTTATGACTATCAAGAGTTGGATGACGGTTCCATAGCCGTTACTTTGCAAATGGATGGTCGGGATGCTTTGTTCGTGTTAAGTGTGTCCAAAGAAACGGCTTTGTTTAGCGAAATACTTCCTAAAGAGGCTACTCCCGCCCTTCCGCACACCCTCGTCTTGGGGCAGAGTCTGTATGCCCACGAACGGATTTTTCCATATACGACGAGGCCATTGGCCTTCCGAACGAGTAAGGTTGTGGGAATATTAGGGCTTGACATGCTGCGGAATGTAATCTTGACAATCGATTCCAAGCAACATAAACTAACCTTTTCCAGCCCTTACAGACCCGGTTTTATTAAATTGAGCAATCGGATTAGATTGCTGACAGAACCTGAAAAGGAGGTAAAGATACCTGTTTCTATTGATGGAAAGGATTACGCTTTGCCCATTTCCTTGGATTTTTCTTCGCTTCTTTGTCTGACGCCCGATGACCTACAACGTGTCGGGAAGAGGGATTCTTGCACAATCCGAATCGCTAACACGTCAATTCAGACCGTGTCGGTCAGAACGAATCAGCCCGCTCATTCTTATCTTGGGCGCGATCTGTTGCGGCATGGCTTGCTTTCAATAGACTTTACTAAATCGGCCGTTTATTTCCAATCTTTCGACTCTTCTGCGCCGTCTTATGACGCATCTGTCGAAAAGCAACCGATAATGACGGATGGCAAGGTGGAGGAAATAGGGCGAACCTACTTCTTGAATCATATCTGGGACTATACCACCGATCATCAATTTGCCTATAAAGATTCTGTTCCCGCAGTGATAGACTTCTGGGCAACATGGTGTGTTCCTTGCAAACGGCTTTCACCTTTACTCTCTCGATTGGCCGAAAAATATAAGGGAAAGATTCGATTCTTTAAAGTCAATTACGTCACGGAGCAGCAATTGTCTAAAGATTTGGGCATAGAAGCCTTACCAACCTTGTATATCATCCCCGCAAAGGGATTACCGCAACAGATAGTTGGGCCTAAACTCGAGGATGTAGAACCGATGATTCAAAAGTTACTCAGATAATTTCCCGAGTCCTAATCATGAATTTTGCGTATCATGATTACACAAAATTCATGATCCAAAATCATTCATCAGAAATATAATTTTACAGAGAACGATTGATAATTCATTGTAAACTTGGCTGTGTTTCAACAATTCTGACGGAATTACCGCTGCGTGGTAATGTGATTACCAGCCGTGTGGTAATAGTCTTACCGCTGCGTGGTAACACGATTACCACGCAGCGGTAATATTTTGGTAATTGCCCGATTGATTTGTAATTTGCTGTTTTTTCAATAAGTCTTTAATGACCTATTTAGGCTTATTCTGCTTGCAGGAAGGGCGCGAAAGCACGGTCGTAGTCTTCGCTCACGGCGAGGCGGCCGTTGACAAGACACACGAGCTCGACGGTGGCGTGGAATGATAGTTTCTCATCGCTCGCACGGAATAGATCGTGTGTGAAGATGTAGCGCACGCCTTCTTTCTTGAGTGACAGACGTGAAATAAACTCGTCGTCGCAGCGCAGTGGGATCTTGAAGGCCAGATTCATGCGGGCCACCACGGCATCGACACCTTGCTCGTGCATCTGAGCGAAGCTAAGGCCCACGTGTCGCAAGAAACGATGGCGCGTGTGTTCGGTGTAGTGCAGGTAGTTGGCGTTGTTCACAATACCCTCAATGTCGCATTCGTAATCGCGCACCTCCATGCGGGTTTCAAAAATGTATTTACCTGTCCCGGTCTTTCCATAGGGAGAGTGGGTCGATTGCAACGGGGTGTTGGCTGTTGGATTGGTCTTTTCTGTCATTATTTTATCAATATTTATGGTTATGAATGAGTTGATTGAATGGCTACGACGGATGTTTGTCGTTATTACAATTACTCGTTTATGGACGAATCCCCTATTGAGGCAACTCGTTTTTTTAGTTCTTATATTCGTTTTCTCGTGTCTTCAGCCCGCACATCCTCCCTTGGGGAGGCCGGGGTGGGGCGCCGTTGGGACGTGACGGGTCGCAAATACTCATAGCCGATTCTGCATCTGAGGCAGTCCTTGCGGTCGCAATACATCTTTTTGAGTTGAATAAGCGCTTGCGAGTCGCCCGCGTTTTCCACGTTGAGGCCGCAGTCCTGCCACATCCGTACGATGTGATTATTCTCTGCTTTCAGCTGGTCGAGGAAGTCGAAGGCCCGTTGGCAGAGCTTCTCGTCGCTCTTGTGGCAGCCGTAAGCAAAGAGGATGGGTACCACGGTGTTGATGAGGAGCAGTTGGAGCGACGCGGCCGAGAGCCGTTTTTGTTGTTTTTCGCCCGCATGACCGAAGGTGTAGTGCGTCTCCCAATAAGGTGTGACGG
>CAUURC010000062.1:0-17661 GCA_963547405.1 uncultured Prevotella sp. | reverse complement strand
GGTTGCGCAAAACACTCACGCCAGAACAGTATGAGGTGACGCAGCACGCGGCCACGGAGCGTCCTTTCAGCAACGCCTACGACCGAGAGTTCAAGCCGGGAATCTATGTCGACATCACCACAGGGCAACCGCTCTTTGTCTCGACCGACAAATTCGACTCGGGATGTGGCTGGCCCGCTTTCTCAAAACCCATCGACGACGGACTCTTAGAGAAACTTACCGACCGTTCGCACGGCATGGTAAGAACCGAGGTACGCAGCCGTGTGGGTGGCGCCCATTTGGGACACGTCTTCAACGACGGCCCTAAAGAGCGGGGCGGACAGCGTTATTGCATCAACAGTGCTTCGTTGCGCTTCGTGCCACAAGAGAAAATGGAAGCCGAAGGCTACGGTGCTTATCTGAAATTATTGACTAAAAAGCATATCGCAATGAAAGAAATTTACTTGGCTGCCGGATGTTTCTGGGGCACGGAACATTATTTCAAGCAGGTGGAAGGCGTAAAAACCACCGAAGTGGGCTATGCCAACGGCATTACGAAGCACCCTACGTATGAGGAAGTGTGCACCGGCAACACGCTGTTTGCCGAGGCCGTGCACATCAGTTATGACCCTTCGACCGTTAGTCTTGAGTTTCTGCTCAACCTATACTTCATGGCCATCGACCCCACATTGCTCAACCAACAGGGCAACGACCGTGGCACACAATATCGCACGGGCATCTATTACACCGACAACGCTGACCTGCCGGTCATCCGTCGCGTCATGGAGGAACAGCAGAAGCAGCAGTCGAAGCCCATCGTGGTAGAGGTGAAACCCCTTAAAAACTTCTACACCGCCGAAGAATATCATCAGGATTATCTCGACAAAAACCCTTCGGGATATTGCCACATGCCCAGAAAACCCGACGTGGAGAAACTATTGCAAAAAATGAAAGCTAAATAAAAAATACATGTTCAATGTACATTCGTATGGCCTTCGGCGGTAACCTTTAGCATAGTTTGTGGTTAAATATTATAAAAAAGAGGAGGGTTTCGTTACCCTAACCTGCCATTGCAACGTAATATAAATTATAAAGAGATATTAAACAAAGCATTTTTTAATCAATGAGAATCTAAACAATATGAAGAAAGCAATGACTCTGGCCTTATTGCTCATGGTCGCAATCTTGGCTAATGCACAAACAAAAACCCCTGTGCGGTTCACTACGCAGCTCAAGATGGATAAGTCCGCCATCGCGGAAATCGTCTTCAGCGGTAAAATCGAACCTAAATGGCACGTCTATTCGACGAATCTTCCCAGTGGAGGACCTACCTCCGCTACGTTCACTATCTCTAAGATTGAAGGCGCGGAACTTGTCGGTAAGCTCACGCCGCATGGCAAAGAGATTTCTAAACACGACCCTCTCTTCGACATGCAGCTCCGCTATTTCGAGAATAACGTGACGTTTGTTCAGAAGGTTAAGTTCACAAAGCCCAACTATAAGATTGAAGGTTATCTGGAATATGGTGCCTGCGACGACCAGAGTTGTATGCCACCTACCTACGTAGAGTTCAGCCAGAGCGGTGCGTCACCGGCTGTTGCCACGGAAACAAAAGCAGAAAAAGCTGACGAGAAGGCAGCCAAAGCCGATGATAAGACAAAGAAAGACGAAGTCGCAAGCACGGAAGAGCAGACTGAATTACAGACTGACAACTCAACCAAACAGCAGGTTGACAGCTTGGCCAAGACCGATTCGGTAGCTTCGACTTCCCTTGCCGATTCGGACAAGGACATCTTGTGGCGCCCCGTTATTCAGCAACTCCAACAGTTTGGAGGCAACAGCGACTTGGCCGGACATGGTGTTCTTTACATCTTTTTGATGGGACTGATCGGCGGTCTCTTAGCTTTGGTCATGCCCTGTATCTGGCCTATCATCCCCATGACGGTGAGTTTCTTCCTGAAACGTGCCAAAGAAGATCGCAAGAAGGGTATCAAGGATGCCATTACTTATGGTATCAGTATCATCGTTATCTACCTTGGACTGGGCTTACTCGTTACCGCCATCTTCGGTCCCAGTACGCTCAACGCCCTTTCTACCAATGCAGTGTTCAACATTTTCCTCTTCCTTTTGCTCGTTGTTTTTGCGGTCAGCTTCTTCGGTTGGTTTGAAATCAAGTTGCCGGACAGCTGGGCCAACTCCGTAGACTCCAAAGCCAGCAACGCCACAGGACTGCTTTCTATCTTCCTGATGGCCTTCACCTTGGTATTGGTGAGCTTCTCTTGCACGGCTCCTATTATCGGCCTGTTGCTTGTTGAGACCGTTACTTCGGGCAACTGGGTAGGTCCGGCGGTCGGAATGTTCGGTTTTGCGCTGGCCTTGGCCATACCATTCACGCTGTTTGCCATGTTCCCGACGCTCATGAAGAAGAGCCCCAAGAGCGGCGCTTGGATGAACCAGATCAAGATTGTGCTTGGTTTTATCGAATTGGCTTTTGCTTTGAAGTTCTTCAGCGTAGCCGACTTAGCCTACGGCTGGCACCTGATGGATCGCGAAGTGTTCCTTAGTCTTTGGATTGTTATTTTCTTTGCGCTGGGTTGTTACTTCATTGGCTGGCTCAAGTTCCAAAGCGATGAAATCGGTGGCGACATCAATAAGCCCATGCCTGTGGCCAGTATCATGATGGGACTTTGCTCCGTTGCCTTTGCCATTTACATGATTCCCGGTTTGTGGGGCGCACCCTGCAAGGCTGTCAGTGCCTTTGCGCCACCTATGAACACACAGGATTTCAACCTCAACACTAAGGTTGTGGAAGCCAAATACACCAATTACGAAGAAGGTATGGCCGCTGCGAAAGCACTGGGCAAGCCTGTTTTGATTGACTTCACGGGCTTTGGCTGCGTCAACTGCCGTAAGATGGAGGCATCGGTATGGACCGATCCGAAGGTGGCCGATAAGCTGACGAAAGACTATGTATTGATTTCGCTCTTCGTAGACGACAAGACCAAGTTGCCCGAACCGATACAGGTAACGGTCAACGGACAGGAACGCACGCTGAGAACCATCGGCGACAAGTGGAGCTATCTGCAAAGTTATAAGTTCGGCGCTAATGCCCAACCTTTCTACGTGGCTGTCGACAGCGACGGTAATCCGCTTACTGCCAGCCATTCTTATAAGGAAGACGTCCCCGAATATCTGCAATTCTTAGACAAGGGGCTTTCTGCTTATCGTTCAAAATAATTCAAACGTATGGTTGACAAGAACAATCGTGAACGTATTTTAGCGCTTATCCGGAAAGAAGTAGTCCCTGCCGTAGGCTGTACAGAGCCGATGGCAGTGGCTCTCTGTACGGCAAGAGCTACGGAAAACCTGTGTGCCCGTCCCGAAAAGATTACGGCATTGCTCAGTGCCAACATCCTTAAAAACGCCATGGGCGTAGGTATTCCCGGCACGGGAATGATCGGTCTTCCCATTGCCATTGCGCTCGGCGCCCTGATTGGTAAGTCAGAATACCAATTAGAAGTGCTGAAAGACCTGACACCCGATACCTTAGAAGAAGGCAAACGCTATATCGATGGCAAGCATATTGATATCCAACTCAAAGAGGATATCACAGAGAAGCTCTATGTAGAAATCATCTGTCAGGCCGGCAATGATACATCCAAGGCCATTATTGCGGGTGGTCATACCAACTTCGTGTATGAAGAACGCAATGCCACCGTGCTGCTCGACAAGCGCGCCTGTTCATGTAGCGAACAGGCAGAAGAAGAGATTAAGCTCGACCTTCACACGGTTTGGGACTATGCCATGACAACACCTGTTGAAGAACTCGACTTCATTCTGAAGACAAAAGACTATAATCTGAAAGCTGCCGAAGAAAGTATCAAAGGCAACTACGGTCACAGTTTAGGCAAGACTATGGATCGTCCGCTCGGCCGCGGCATCTTTGGCAACAGCATCTTCTCGCACATCATTTCCAAGACAGCTTCTGCCTGCGACGCTCGTATGGGCGGTGCCATGATTCCGGTCATGAGCAACAGCGGCTCGGGTAACCAAGGAATCTGCGCCACAAACCCCGTGGCGGTCTACGCGCAAGAGAACGAGAACACGGAAGAAGAACTCATCCGGGCCCTCACACTCAGCCATCTCACGGCCATTTACATCAAGCAGAGCCTCGGCAAACTGTCAGCACTCTGCGGTTGTGTGGTAGCGAGCATCGGCAGTAGCTGCGGTATCACCTATCTGATGGGTGGCGATTACGCCCGCGTGTGCCACGCCGTGAAGAACATGATAGCCAATCTGACCGGTATGATCTGCGATGGCGCCAAGCCCAGCTGCGCTCTGAAGATCTCATCGGGCGTCAGCACGGCCCTCCTCTCTGCCCTTTTGGCCATGGAAGGCAAGCATGTGACGGCGGCAGAGGGCATCATCGACGAGGATGTAGACCAATCCATTCACAATCTTACCAGCATTGGCAAGGAAGCCATGTGCTCTACCGATGACATGGTTCTCAATATCATGACCAATAAAGGAAAGTAATAACGTACAATGAAGAAATATATCATCGGCTTGCTTTGCCTCGTTTGTTCCGCAACAGGACTGGAGGCTGCCAACCATCTCACCGCGCAAGCCGCGCAGGATAGTCTCGCTTCTATTGTAAAAGAATGGAAAGCGGCGAAGAAAAAGCAATATCAAAAGGCCTGGGATCAGCGTGTGATTAACATCGATGGGCTCACCATGCCTTTCTGGACGACCTATTATGGCGAGGAACCGGCAGGCGGTTACAACCTCTACATCTCACTGCATGGAGGCGGAACGGTACCTGCCGAGGTGAACGACCAGCAGTTTGACAATCAGAAATACCTCTATGAGCCGGCCAATAGCTTGTACTTCGTGCCGCGCGCGCCCTACAATGCTTGGAACATGTGGTGCAAACCGAAGCTCGATCAGTTCTACGAGGCCATTATCCAAATGTGTATGGCGCAGGCCAACATCAACCCCGACCGCGTCTATCTCATGGGCTTTTCGGCCGGTGGCGATGGTGTTTGGCGCATGGCACCACGCATGGCCGACTCCTGGGCTGCCGCTTCCATGATGGCAGGACACCCCGGCGACGTATCGTTGTTGAACCTTCGCAACACACCTTTCATGATTTGGTGTGGCGCGGAGGACGCTGCCTACGACCGAAACAAGCTCGACAGGCAGCGCGGAGAGCAGATGGACTCACTCCAAAAGGCCGACAACGGTGGCTATATCCACGAAACACACATCGTGGAGGGCAAAGGGCACTGGATGGATCGTGTAGACACGGCCGCCGTCAGTTGGATGGCACGCTACACCCGCAACCCTTATCCGCACAAGATTGTGTGGCAACAGGCCGACGTTCGGCGCCCGTCGTTCTACTGGATTACTGTTTCAAACAAGGAAATGCTGCCCGGCAAGACCGTCAGATTAGAAGTACACGACAATGTCATCGACATTTCACAGTGCGACTACCGCCGCCTGACCTTCGGACTGAACGACGAACTCGTCGACTTAAATCGCAAAGTCGTTGTTCGTTTCAAAGGCAAGACCATCTTTAAGGGTAAGTTGCGCCGCTCCGCGCAGACATTGCGCAAGACTCTTTACGAGCGCAACGACCCGCGTTATGCCTTCCCGGCCGAGCTTACTGTCCATATTGATCGGTAAAGCATGCGTAAACATAAAAAAAGCCTGATTGAAACAAAACTCAATCAGGCTTTTTTTATTTCTTATTTTTCCAGTGAATTTACCGGATTACGCAGTCCTTTCATGCCGACAAGGAAGGCTTTGGCCGATCCGAACTTGAGAAACATGTCCAGCCTCACCGGCACATGGTTGTCGTCATCGGTCACATAGAAGTCAACAATATGCTTATACTTGCCGTCGTTCAGCTCCTTATACGACAAATGCAGGCAGCGATACTTCTTGTTATTGTCTGCTTTGACCACCTTCTTGCCGTTATATACGAGGCAGGCAGGCGTGCGACCGTTGCCATCGGCAATCGGAAAGTTGACCGTATTGCCCTTTTTCCATCCCTCGGGATTGAACGAACGGGCCCGCAGAAATATGCTCATCATGTCGTAAACGCAATCACTGTAAGAGTGTTGCCCCCACGAATGGGTGCCATTTCCATGCAGGCGGTGCTGGCGGACATTACAATTACCGTTGGAATACGAATAAAACACCTCGTCCACCGTGTAACGACTGCCCTCGTGCGCACCCTTACGATAATAGATCGGAGCCAAGTCAAGCGTGTTGTAGCACAGCAACGTGTCGCGCAACACAAACAATTCATCAACCTTACTGTTACCTCGGGTCGTGAGACTGGCCCTATCAGCCGGCACGCCATTGTAACGACTCTGTACCGTTGACATCGAAGCGAAGCCCGCTTTCACCCAAACAAACTTCCAATTATAATATAAATTGTACGACAGAAACTCACCCGACGTGAACGCCGTATTGCGGAATGAGCACTGCGCCGACGCACTCGCCGCCAACATAACTAACAGGGCTATGGCCCAACTACGTATTTTTTTCATCTCTATTTTTCCTTTCTTCTTCGTTATTTCAAGCCTTCACGCGTCCGGCCCTACATATTCTTCTTAATATATTCTATTCCCATTTGGGCCGCACGATGGGCATTCCTATTCGCGATCTTTTTCTGTTTGTCGGTCTTCTGCTTCACCAGCTTGCCCGGTTTCTGCTCAAAGAGCCGCTTGGCTTGAGGATTCCACGTCTCGGTAATGTCCCATTTGGCCTTGATACTGATTTCTTCAGGATAGTAATAAACCTCTTCGGGCTGCCGATCCTGGTCGAAATCACCGGTATCCCAGCGCCCGTTGCGATTGTCATCAACCAACATGCGCAGGTAATACACGCCTTCTTTCAGATAGAAAAATTCAGCCTGCCCATCATCAGTCGTCACTTCTTTCACTATTTTGCCCGAACCATCGAGCAATTCCAGCAAGAGATGCTTGTCCTTCATGTTGAGAATCGTCATCAACAGCGTACCGTAGGCGTCATTTTCGTTCACCTTGAATCCCATTTTGGTGGGCTTCGTCACGTTGCCATATATATCGGCGAAGGCGATGGTATCGAGTTCCAAGCTATATTCTATACCGGGTTTCCATTCGCCCCGCAGCATCAGATGGCGGGCATACTTCAGACTATCGGCCATCAAAGAATCTTCGTCAGCGTTCAACTTGCGCGTCAGTTCATAGCGCGCCTGATACCATAGCGTGTCGTGCTTTGCGTAAAGGTGGATTCGGGACGTATCGATTCGGGCCAGCGGAACCTCAGAATGGAAATACAGATTGCGGTCGGGATCGAGTTGCGGCGGCACTTCCAGCTGCAACTTCAATGATTTCGTCGGCATAATGCTGTCATAGCGTTCGCCCCGCTTCTTCTTTTTCTCCTCCCCTTTCTTCCATTTCTCAAAGTCCTTCTGCGCGGCTTTCATCCGTCGGGCGTAGGGTTGCTTTGACAAGAGTTCGAGTGTGTCAACATGTTCTGTCAACTGGCTCATGCTGTCGGTCATGAGATAGGACAGCGCGATGCGCAAAGTATCCTGATTAATCAATGCCGTGTCGCGCAGCCAATAGGTCAGCGTGTCCTTCTTAGCCGTCGTTTCCATGACGAAAGCGTTGCGCTCGTCAAAGTTAAGTCCTTTGATGACGGGCAACTGTGGATTGCCATAACTGAAAAAGAGTGTAAAATGGTCGGCCACAGTGCGATCGGTCTTAAGCAAATAGCGGTCGGTCACGATCGGACGAAACGCTCGGAGCGTGATGTCGTCGGGCAGAAAGTGGGTGTAAGATACCCTGTCGATCGCGTTAATATGCAGCGAGTCAGTCCAAATGGTATCCTGACGGACATCGGGCTTTGAACTCGGCACGATCAAATCGTGGTTGAAAGCCAGCCTTTCGCTCTTTTGGCTGTACATATAGTTGCCATCGGCGTCTTCCAACGCGTAACAACGATAGGTGCCCGGCGCCACACCCTTGATGACGAAGTGGCCTCGGCTGTCGGTGCGACCCACACGCAGCATGGGCAATGTACGGAAAGCACTGTCGGCCAAGTTGGCATACAAGCCCACCAAAGCTCCTTTGATGGGTTCCAAATCGTCGGCACTGACCACGTAGCCCGACACTTCCATCGTATCAATATGGTCGCCCGTGGAGAAGCTATACGTGTAGTTGCCCAGCGGATTGCCCTCGTTATTATCGGAGATGGCATCGCTGAAGTCGATGGTATACGTGATGTCGGCCTTCAGCGAGTCTATCAGTTTCACGTCGATAAATTTGCCCGCGGCCTTGATTTCGGGCGCCTCCAACTGGGGTGGCGACACGATGACATTCTCGGTAGCGTTCTCTATCTTGATAAACTCATTAAACTCGATTCTCACTTTCTTAGCCCTCACATTCGTGGCGCGGTCGGCCGGCGTGGCACCAACCACCCTTGGCGGCGTCTCGTCATACCAACCGCCGTCGGGATTGCCCATGCGGGCACAACCCATGAGTACTAATACGAACAGCACCCACAGGCCGGCATATCGTCCTATCTTTATTCTATTCATTCAGCAACAACAGTTCGTCTATATTTTTCCTACTATTACTCAGTCGGGGCACCTTGTGCTGACCACCCAACTTGCCGTTCTGTTTCAGCCAATCATTGAAGAGTTCCGGCCGGGCTTTCACAATCTCCAGATGCTGCAACGTGATGTCGCGGAAGCGTTTGCCCTCATAGTCGCTGTTGATTTCCTGCAACTTCTGATCCAACAGGTCGGCAAAGAGCTTCAGATCGGCCGGTTCCTTTGAAAACTCGATGAGCCATTGGTGCCTGCACTTGGCGTTACTATCCATGAATACCGGCGCGGCCGTGTATTCCCGCACCTCGGCACCGGTCTGCCTGCAGGCATAAGCCAGTCCGTTCTCGGCGTTTTCCACGATCAGCTCTTCACCGAAAGCGTTGATAAAGCACTTGGTGCGACCCGTAATGATAAACTTATAGGGATTGGTACTCGTAAACCGGATGGTGTCACCAATGAGATAGCGCCATAATCCACACGAAGTAGTGATGACCATGGCATAGTTACGCCCCACCTCGACACCTTCCAACGGCACAATCGTGGGATGATCCTGCCCAAACTCCTCCATCGGGATAAACTCATAGAACACGTCGTAGTCGAGCATGAGCAGCATTGACACGTCGGCGGGGTCGTCCTGAATGCCGAAAAAGCCTTCGCTGGCGTTGTAGGTATCCATGTAGCGCATCGACGGCTTCGTGATGAGTTTCTCGTATTGCGGGCGATAAGGCGTGAAAGCGATACCGCCGTGGAAAAACACTTCCAGATTGGGCCACACTTCTTCCAGACGCTCCTTGCCCGAAAGCTCCATCACGCGCACCAACACGCTCAACATCCACGAGGGCACGCCACTGAGACTGGTCACATTCTTGCGCAGACATTCCTCGGCGATACGGTCGCGCTTCACCTCGAAGTCGCTCAACAGCGCCGTTTGCTTCTTCGGCACACGCGCTAAATTGGCCAACGGATTGATATTCTCTATCAGAATGGCGCTCAGGTCGCCCACAAGCGAATTGGCCACATTATAATTAGGTGAATGGCTACCGCCCAAAATCAGACTCTTTCCATCGAAAAGACGACTGTCGGGATGGTTGCGCAGGTAGGTTGCCACCACGTCGAAGCCACCGGCATAATGAATATGATGCAGACCTTCGTGCGACACCGGAATAAACTTACTCTTGTCGTTTGTCGTGCCCGACGACTTGGCAAACCACTTGACGTGGCCCGGCCACAACACGTTGGCTTCGCCATGACGCATCCGGTCGATATCCTGTTTCAACTCTTCGTACGTGTTGAGGGGTACGCTTCGCGCAAAATCTTCATACGACAACGTATTGCCCAGCAGATGGTTACGCCCATATTCCGAAGCCCGACCACGACTGATAAGCCGACGCAACACACGATGCTGCATCTCTACCCCTTCATGATCGTAGCGTTCCAGCTCTTTCTGCCTCGGAAGGAAAACCAACTCCGCTATTTTGGTTAAGCTCATGCTTATTTCTTTAATCGTTTAAATTGCAAAAGTAACCTAAACTTTTGGAATCGGGAAATTATTTACTCATTTTAATATCCGCACAAGAGCTGCGCGCAAGGTAGAACGGAGCCTGCCAGAGGACAAAAGGACAGGCTTCGTTGCGCGTCAAAGACCACTCGATCAGTCAATGATGATTCGCAGTGTTTTGCGCAAAAAGTAAGTTCAGCAGCCCTAAAACAGGATCTAAAAATCAAGAACCGCCCAGCTATACATCAGCTGCCCAAATGGAGCAGACAGATAATAGCCTACAACAAACCGATAAGCAGCATGATGACATGGGCCGTGACGGCTGCCGTCAGGCCGCCGAAGGTGTGCGAAAGAATAGCTTTGCCCGTCAGTTCACGATAACCCAGCGAGTCGAGCATGGCCGTATGCGTACTCAAAAAGCCACTCCAGCACATGCCGATGGCTGTAAATACGGCGATGGCATTGCCATCAACCCAGCCTTGCGCAAGGAAATTGGGCACCAAACTCAAAGCGGCGCCCACGGCTCCCAATGCTGTGATGGGGAAAGCAATCT
The DNA here is from genome assembly GCA_963547405.1 of uncultured Prevotella sp. Taxonomy (GTDB): domain Bacteria; phylum Bacteroidota; class Bacteroidia; order Bacteroidales; family Bacteroidaceae; genus Prevotella. Next base: position 7,026 of record CAUURC010000062.1, on the reverse strand, counting down.
GATGAGGATCCGTAAAACCAAACAAAGCGCCGAACAACCAGTCAAGTTTGTTGGCCAAAGCCGGCAATAAATCAATGCCTTCGTAGGCCGCGCCCGTGTAAGTACCATTGCTGCTGGGGCCGAAGGTCAGCACCATTACAAGCGTGGAGATAATCAACACGCCGGGAATGATGGCCAATCCTACGTCAACACCGGCCTTACCGCCGTCGAGCAACGCGTTCAGCGTTCGCAGGAAGGCAGAATTTTCCTCGGGATGCTGTATTTCCGGCTCCTCATGCCCGTTGCCGTTGCCATTCGCGTTCTCCACCGCGTAGGCCGGATAAGCCTTTACGACAAAATGCTGCATGCACCGTGTGGAAACCATACAGCCACAAGCGGCTCCAAAAAGTCCCACCATCGGTTCAAGGAAAAAGCCTTGTCCCACCATAAAAACAATGACAATCAGGCCCATACCAAAGGCTGTACCGAAGTTGGTAAGCGAGATATACTGGTATTTCTTGAAGTAAGAGCTGAATCGTTTGTCCTTCGACAGCGAAATAATCGCGGGATTATCAGACAGGAAAGTCATGACCGCTCCCAGCGAAGCCACGCCCGGCAGATTAAACAAAGGCCGCATCAACGGACGGAGAATCATTTCCAGCAGGTCGACAACGCCGAACTCTACAAACAACTTACCGATAGCACCCGTCAGAACGCAGATACCCATCAAGTAGAACACCGTATTGAGCAACAGGTCATGTGCCGTGTGCATGATGGTGTTGAGCATGTGAGCCACGCCCATCTGATAACCAATAAAACTAAAAAGTGCCGCTACCACCAACAGACAGATAATACCGGACAGTCTCTTCTTAAAAGGACTTTTCATGGATTGTAATTAAAAGTGTTTTTATTTCTTTACAAAGACCGCGCAAACGAGAACTATATTTCAAGTGATCGCGTGCGGTTTATCTTGCGCAAAGGTAGCACTTTTTTACACTTCACCTCATAAAAGTTCGTATATTTAATGAAAAAATATGCTATATAAAATCACTTTCCTTTCGTTTTCAACAAGCGATAGCCGATGATGCCGCCCAGAATAGAGGCCAGGAAGATACCTACCTTGGCCTGATTATGGTTCTCGGGCGAATTGAAAGCCAGCATCGTAACGAACATTGACATCGTAAAACCGATGGAAGCGAGGAAGCCCAGACCGGCCACCGTGCGCCAACTGATGGAGCGGGAACGCCTGCCCAGTCCGAGTTTCTCGGTCAGCCACACGGCAGAAAGGATGCCAAGAGGCTTACCAAGAAGCAAACCGCACGTCACACCGAGCGCAACTCCATTCGCGCTCAACATGCGAACGTCCATATCGACAAACGAAACGCCGGCATTGGCCAAGGCAAACACAGGCATAATGACGAAAGAAACGAGGGGATGAAGGCCATGTTCGAGCCGCTGAAGGGGTGGTATGGCCTGAATCGAGTCGGCTTTCACCTTCTCCAAGATTTCCAATTGTTCGGGTTCCAAGGTCCTCACGTCATTGGCTTCGGCCTGTTCAAACTGCCGGGTGAGCTTCTTTACGCGGGCAATGAACGCGGATTCGGGGATGCGAGAGTCAGCCGGGATAACCATCGCCGCCAAAACGGCCGAGATGGTAGCGTGAATACCCGACATCAGAAAGGCCACCCAAACGCCACCGATGCCCAAAACGCCATAAAACCATACATTCTTGATTCCAAGACGGTTGCCCACAAACATGGTCAGAAGCAAGGCCAAACCGATCGCCAGATTGAAGAAAGAGATTTGAGAAGTGTAGAAAAGGGCAATGACCATCACCGAACCGAGGTCGTCTACTATGGCCAGCGTCGTCAGAAAGATTTTGGCCGACACGGGAACGCGGTCGCCCAGCATATACACCACGGCCAAAGCGAAGGCGATATCCGTAGCCATCGGGATTCCCCAGCCATGGTCTACAGACGTTCCAAGGTTGAAAAGCAGATAGATGGCGGCCGGAAAGAGCATGCCAAAGACGGCGGCCACCACCGGCAACACGACCTTCCGCAGGTCGCGCAGCTCGCCTCCGATGAACTCGCGCTTCAGTTCCAGTCCCACGACGAAGAAAAACATCGACATGAGTCCGTCGTTAATCCAGTGCTCCACGCTGAAGTTGAGCAAGGGCCGACCGTCAACGATGAAACCGAAATGATGTTCCAAAAACTGCGAATACTCATCACGGAGGGGCGAATTGGCCAATATCAACGCCAAAACAACAAACACGGCCAACACGATTCCGCTTGATTTCTCACGGTGCAGAAACTGCATCGTGGGGATAATCAGCCGGTTCTCAATATTCTTTTGATAAAGTTCTCTCATACAATCTATTAAAGATAAATTATAAACACAAAGCTATCCTGAATCTTTGTTGCATACAAAAATAATAAAAATAAGTAAACGGACGAAATTATTTCATAAATATCGCTCGATCTGAATTATCTTTACAAACGCCTTCTGCTGGTTGCGTTATTTGCCACAAAAAAGATTTTGGTACGAAATAACGCAATTCTCGCGATTTTCATAAATCACTATCAATCAGACATTTAGCTTTTTTCGCCATGCGTTCATCACCCTTTCGCGCCCTATTTTGCCCATTTTGGGGCTTTCATTGTGGCCCTTTTGCGTTGTAAAAGCTGCCCTTTGACACGCTAAAAGCTATGCTTTCACCACGCGAAAGCATAACTATGACCTCACAACTATGCGTTCGGGCGCTTCAAACCTCTATAAACGGCCGCTCCACTGAGCCAGATGGGCACATTCAGAAGCTCGTTTTTGAGTGAATAAAACCTGACAAATTAGATTTGATGTGTGAATATTAAAAGGTGAAAATGGTTGCTTATTTCGCCTTTTTTATTAAGTTTGCATCATAAGTTCTACTCTTTTACGAAAAAGGAACAACAATGAAGATGGATATACAAAGCATAAAATACTTCTTGACAACAGGCATGTTCTTAAAAACAGAGCATCGATCGAAACTAAGAAATATACTTATCAAACAGGTGCAGAAACTCTATCTCGCTGTAAAATTCTTTTTAGAACGCGACCATATAGCCTCTGCTACGCAACTTTCGTTTTCAACGCTCATGGCAATCGTGCCTATTGCCGCTATGATTTTTGCGATTGCGGACGGCTTTGGCTTTGGTAAGTTTATTGAGAATCAGTTCCGTGAGATGCTGTCGGCACAACCAGAGGCTGCCACTTGGCTGTTAACGCTCACTCAATCTTATCTTGTTCATGCTAAAACAGGACTCTTTATTGGAATTGGATTGGTGATCATGCTTTACAGTGTGTTCTCGTTGATAAGGACAGTGGAATGTGCTTTCGATAGTATATGGCAGGTGAAGGATTCTCGCCCATTTAGTAGGATCATCACAGACTACACCGCGATGATGTTTCTTGTGCCTATCAGTATTATCATATTGTCGGGACTGAGCATCTATTTCTATAGTTTTATAGAGAATTTAAATGGTCTTCGTATTCTTGGAAATATCGCAAGCTTTTCTCTTCGATACCTTGTGCCGTGGGCAATTCTTACTTTTATGTTCATTGTACTTTATGTTTTTATGCCCAATGCGAAGGTTAAGATTACTAAAACAATAGGCCCCGCAATGATTGCCAGCCTGGCGATGCTCTGCTTACAGGCTGTTTATATTCATGGACAGATATTCCTCACAAGCTATAATGCCATCTATGGCTCTTTTGCGGCACTTCCGCTGTTTATGTTATGGATTCTTGCGTCGTGGTATATCTGTCTTTTCTGTGCAGAACTCAGCTATACCAACCAGAATTTAGAGTATTATGAGCGTCTGATAGATGCGCAAGATATATGTCATAACGATCTTATGGTGATGTGTGCGACTGTGTTGAGTCATATTTGTCAGCGTTTCGCAAATGGTGAAACTCCTCATACAGCCTTGCAGATAAAAGCGGCAACGCATATTCCGGTACGTGTTACTATGGATATTCTACATCAATTAAAAGAGGTAAATCTTGTTTCGGAGAATCATTCGCCTACTACTGACGAGGTCACTTATACCCCTACACATGACACGAATAACATTACTGTGGGTGAAATGATTGCTCGTTTAGAATCCGCACCTTCATCGAAGGTTGCCCTTTTAGGTTTTTCACCTCACAAGGCGTGGAACCGTGATGTATATAATAAGGTGGAAAATGTACGTGCTACTTATCTGAATGAATTGAAATTGATCAATATTAAGGAATTGATAAATAGACCCAAAGAATAAAGAGGCAGAACTTCGGGTGAGTTGCGCAAAGAAAGCGAGCATGATTCATCACGTTCCGCCTATTCGTCTTTATATACTCGTATCTGACAGGTACGGAAACAAAAAAGGCCCGACAGCATTTTCCTGCTGTCGGGCCCATGATTGTATTGATTTGAATAAAAAAAGAAGTCGGCTAAAGCCTGTGCGGAGCGTCAGAGACGGACACTAACACCGGCATACCAAGTAGCACCAAAGACGGGAGCGTACATGAACGCGGCGTCATCGGTGTGCTTTTCGTCCTGAATATAACTGAAAATGTTCTTGCCACCGGCATAAACCGTGAACATCTCACCTATGCGTTTAGCCACGCGACAGTTGAAAAGCATGAAGGCATCGGTCTTCTTTATCTTAGAGTCTTGCATGCCGGCTTCGGCCATATAGTCGATATACATTCTGCCTTGGAGCGAGCTGGTGAGCGTGAAAGTCCACGTATTAGGCGTGTATTCCAGCGTAAAGTCGCCGGTCATGCGTGGGAAACGTGAAACCTGCTTGCTGTCTTTCTCATACTGTTTGTACTCTGCCTCACGGCTCTGAACACTGGCCAAGTTGGCCTTAGCGGTCTTCAGATCATCCGCATTACCACCGGCCAACGCCTCCTTTACAGCATCTTCCAGACCACTGATGATGTCGTCGAACTTCCATTCGTCGCGCACGTTCTTGTATTCGCCTTGATTGAAAGTCCAATTAAGGTTAGCTGTCAGGTCTTTCATGAGGCTAATCTTAGCACCCAGTTCAACTCCCTGCACGTAAGCATCGCCCTTATTCTCCCACTGATAGGTATAACCCAGAGCTTTTACCTTATCATCGGCATCGCCAAAGGCTATCTTGTTCTGCAGATTCGTGCGGAAAAGGTTGGCACTCAGCTGATAGTTCTTGCCATAATAATCGCCCGACAGGTTGAAACTGAGCGACTTCTCGGCTTTCAGATCAGACGATTTCCATACGCGGGGCGAACCCGAACAGAGGTGTAAGTCCTCGGAGAAGCCGTAAGGAGCACGAAAACCGGTACCCACATTGGCACGAAGTACGAGGTTGGAAGTAGCCGCGTACTTGATGGCTACACGGGGATTGACGCTCGTCTCATTGAACTTGGTCTTCGGGAAATTACCATCAAACACGACTTTGCTTGACGAGTACTCCTCGCCCGAGCTATGGCTATCGAGGCGCAAGCCCGGAACCACGCTCAACTGCGGGGTTACATCCCACTCGTCCTGCACGAATAAGCCGAACTCATTGGCGTGCTTCTTGCCGATAGAGGTATAATCCGTGCCATAATAAGCGTCTCCGGGCTTGCCCGTAACACAATAGAGGCCGGTCTCACGCAAGCGGGTGAAATAGCCCTGTGCGCCAAACAGCAGATTATGGTTGCCCATCTTCGTACCGAAAGTGAGCGATGGTGTCACCGTATTCTCCTTAGCCAAATAGGGGCGCATGCTACTGACATCGGGTTCCTTACCCCCATGGGTCTCCTTATACGAACCGAGATAAGTGTCGTTGGTCGCTTCGCGGCGGTGATGCACGTAGGCAACCGCCAGATCGAACCGCGAATACCGGCCCACGGGCAGCGAATAAGAGAGTTCGGACGTGAGACGCTTCGTGTTGATGTTCTCCGTCATTTCGGTAAAGGGGTTCAGATACTGGTCGTCGGTCATGACACCGCCCCGGCGTTCCTCGTCGGTAGCCTTGCCACGGAGGACGAGTTTATCGTTTTTTGCGAAAGGATTGTAGAAGTACAGACCGAAACCCAGATTGTTCACCTTTTCGTTCACACGGTCGGAAATGCCGTCCTTGTGCTTCACTTCCTTGCGGCCCACGCCGTCCTGAGTAGCGTCGACAGCGTCCATCTCCGTGCGTTGCGCGAACACATTGAAGCCGATGTCGCTGTTACGCCATGAACCGGAGGCGTTGTAGTTCTTATAACCGAAGTTACCAAACTGCAAATCGCCCTTGATACTGGGATCATAGCTGGGCTCTTTCGAGATAAGGTTGATGGCTCCGGCCACTGCGCTGCTGCCATAGAGGGCCGATCCCGCTCCCTTTACGATTTCGATGCGGTCGAGATCGTTGGTATTCATCTGCTGAAGGCCATAGACGCCGGCCAATCCTGAATAAACGGGTTCGCCGTCGATGAGCACCTGCGTATGTTCTGCGCCCAAACCCTGCATGCGCACTTCGGAGAAGTTGCAGAACTGGCATTGCTGTTCCACCCGAATACCGGGTGTATTCTCGAGTGCCTCAAACACGTTTTGCGCGTTCTTGTTGGTGATGGCCTTCGCTGTTAACACTTCCGTACGGATGGGAACGCTCTTCACATAGTGTTGCGTACGCGTACCTGTCACTACGACCTGATTAACCGATAGTTCATCGTCTTCCAGTTGGAAGTAGACACTCGTGACCTTCTCGCTCTGCATCTGCACTTCGAGTTCCTGATCTTTATAGCCCACTATCGAAGCGATGATGGTCTGCTTGCCCAAAGGCAGATGGACTAACTTGAAGTGACCCGTGCCGTCACACACGGTCTTTAGCTTCGTTCCTTTCACCTTGATGGTGGCATAAGGTAAATGCTTTCCGGTTGTCTTGCTTTTGACATCACCGAAAAGCATGGCGTCGGTTTCCTGTGCGCCAACTTGCAAGGTACACAGTAGCCCGATCATAAAGAGTAAAATCTGTTTCATAACAAAATTATTATTCAAATAAAATTAAACGG
>CAUURC010000061.1:0-17735 GCA_963547405.1 uncultured Prevotella sp. | reverse complement strand
TGCGCCTATCCGTGATAATAACCTGATGAACTCGCGTGAGAAACTTGCTTACGAGCAAAGCATTTGGGATGAATTCTCTGCTAAGGGCTTTGCTAATGACACGTATTATCCTGTTATCGGTATCGTAGGCCAGATTCGTTCGGGCTACGGACGTTTTAAAGGTTGGAGCAAGGAGCAGCAAGACGCCTATATCAATGAACTGGGTCAGTCTACTACTGACTGGTTCAAGGCTTTGTTCCGCACAACAGTCTCTACTTCGCATAATATCTCGCTAAGCGGTGGTACCGACAAACAGACTTATTATGTCAGCGGTGGCTATACGACCAATAATGGTATCGTGAAACGCACCAATGCCGATAGCTATAATATGAGTGCCAAGTTCAATGGCACTCCTTCGGAAAAACTATCTTATGGCTTATCGATGGACTTCTCTTATCTGAAGAGTCTGTCGCCCAGTGAGGTCTTTAATATTTATAAGTACGCCTATTTTGCCAATCCATACGAGTCGTTGTATAATGCAGATGGCTCATACAGGGCCGATGAAACCTATTTTTCCATGCGTAACGCGAATGGCGATTCATTCAGCCATCTTCCTAAGAATGGTATTAATGTGATGCGTGAAATCAATGAAACCACGATGAAGTCGATAAGTTCTACAACGACATTGCGTGGCGACCTCACTTGGCGTCCATTCACGGGCTTCCGTCTCTACGGATTGGCTTCCGCAACCTTTAGCAACGATAACTCGTCCCATGAGATTGGCGCGGCAACATACAGCGCTTGGTTAGATCGTCCGTTTGAAGGTGCTAATAGAGCTTCTTATCGTACATACGGTTCTTTAACACAAGCCGAGAGCCGCAATCTAAGTTGGTTGGCACGTTTGCAGGCCAATTATGGAATTACCCTTGCCGAAAAGCATCGCCTTAATGCAATTGCCGGAACCGAAGTTCGCTACAATAAAGCATCTTCGATTGGTAGTAAAATGTATGGCTACGACCCATTGACAGGTCAACATGTTACGCCACTTTATATGGGATCTGGTAGTGATGGGGCATTGACGGCTGGAGAAAAAGAGAAATACCGTAACATTGTTAATGGTCTGAACACTTACTCGAAGATAGAGAGCGCGTTCGCGTCTTTCTATGGTGCGTTCGATTATGTTTATAACAATAAATATGTATGGAACGCAACGGTACGTTCGGATGGATCTAACAACTTTGGTAGCAAGGAGCAGTTCAATCTCACTTGGTCAACCGGTTTGGCATGGAACATTGATGAAGAGTCTTTCTTCGAAGCAGTAAAGCCTGTTATGAATCGTGCTACCATTCGTGTGTCAACAGGTTTAACGGGTGGTGTTAACAAGAGTGTGTATCCACAAGTGATAATGGATTATAGTAATTATTATCGTACGGTAGGGGATGATAATTATCGTATTGGTACGATTAAGAATGCCCCTAACCCCAAACTTCGTTGGGAGCACACACAAGATATGAATGCTTCGCTTGACCTTGGTTTCCTACGTGACCGCATAGGACTTTATGTATCTCTTTATCGTCGCCGTGGTTATGATATGATAACACGTGTTAGAACGGTATCAACAACGGGCTTCACGGAACAGAGCTACAATACTACCGAGCAGATAAATCAGGGTTTTGAAGTGTCGTTGAATGCAACTCCCATTAAAACAAAGAAGATTATATGGGGTGTTTCTGGAAATATATCATACAACCAGAACTTCATTTCTAAATATAATGCTCCCGATAATAGTTTCAGTACTTTTGGCTCTATTACTCTTAATTATCCGCAAGGTTCTATCATTACTGGTACGAATACGGGAATCGATCCGTTTACAGGTTATTACACTTTCAAACTTCGTCCCGATGCGGTTATTAACAATTCAAGCGACTGGCGCAACTATAAGAACTATCTTTTTTATAGAGGAACAGCCAATGCGCCATGGTCGGGTGGCGTCTCAACACATGTTTCTTACAACAATTTCACGTTGAGCGTCAGTTCCTCTTTCTCTTTAGGATCGAAGATTAGTTCTGAAATCAAGTCGCCGGCAGCATATGATCTCACCAGTGGCAGTAAGCAAAATATTCCGCAAACACAGCGGAGCGATCTTTACTCGGCTTATTTGAACAAACCGAAAGAAGCTGCTTATCGTTGGACAGAAGCCAATCCTGTGACCGATGGTTATCCACGTCTTGTCGACGCGCGTGGACAACGGCTTAATATTGATTTAGGCTTACCCAACTCTTCGTCTACGATTACTGAAGGTGTTTTTTATGAGAATGGCTCTTACTTCAAACTGGGTGCAGTAACATTGAGCTACAGTGTGCCCGATAAGTTTACACGTAGTTTGGGATTGACAAGTCTTGGAGCGGCCATTACGGGCTCGAACCTCTTTATGATAACGAATTATTCGGGATTGAATCCGGAAACTCCCGGAGCTGTTTATCCCATCAGCCGTTCTTTCTCGTTTACAATTAATATCGGTCTTTAACTATAAAAATAGCAAGAATATGTTTTCTTTCAATAATAAAAAAGGCTTATCCGCTATCGTGTTTGGAGTGCTTATGCTGCTTACCTCGTGTGGTGAGTTCTTAGATATAAAGCCTTATGGGAAAGCCATCCCGAAGACAACGGAAGAGTATCAGGCACTTGTGACGGAAATGTTGAGTGCGATTGATGGTACCAACTCAAGCGTAACAGGTGCAAGTAGCCTTTTCTTTGATAACCCCGCAGTGGAAAGTTTTGAAACCTTTGGCGATAATATGGAGACTTGTCTCACGAACTCTTCTTCAAACTTGTCTTACTATGTAGGTTATATCCTCGGTTCAAGGTCTGCATCGGCTTATTATGAACAATTTTATCGTGTCATCAGCCGGTGTAACATCATTTTAGATAACTATGAAACGGGACGCGAAACCGAAAATGGACAACAGCTTCTTGGCGCTTGTTACGCGTTGAGAGGATTGGCTTATTATCAATTACTTCGAATGTATTGCGAGCCGGCAGGGGCAACCGCCAATCAGTTGGGTGTGCCTGTCGTTACAGGCTTTGACATGGAAGTGAAGCCTAATCGTAGTTCGTACGAAGAAACTTTCAAACAGGCCGAAAGTGATTTCAAGGCAGCAATGGGCAAGAAGATAAAGAACGATGTCTATATGTTTACGCCCGAAGTGGTCAAAGGATTGTTGGCACGACTCTATTTCTGGACAGGACACTTTACCGAAGCCAAGCAATATGCTGATGAACTTATTGTGGCGCATCCACTCCTAAGTAATGCTGATTACAAAAAGATGGAAGAAGCTGTGGACGGTTTGGTTGGTAATATGTTGTTGCGTTGCGATCGTACCCCGGGTTCAAATAATACTTTTAGCTATCTGAACCCGTATTTTATAGCACGTCCATTGAGTGCACGTTTTGTAAAACTATTTGCGGAAAAGGATAAAGACATTCGTTATACGCTCTATTTCAATAAAAGACGATTGAATACAAAGCGCTTTTTCTCAGGTCTTCGCACGGCAGAGTTCTATTTGATATCTATGGAGAGTGCCTATCATCTTGGTAATCCAGCCGAAGCACTTCGTATGCTCAACGAATTCCGTGCGCACCGCATCAGTGATTACACGGCCTACACCATGGCTACATTGCCGGCTGTAGACACGAATGAAAACATTAAGGTCGATTGCAAGGGAGCCACTCTGACCCCCTTAATGCAAGCTATCCTCAACGAACGACGCAAGGAACTGTACTTGGAAGGTGACCGTTTCTTTGAACTGAAGCGTAATGGCCGCCCGACATTTTGGGCTATACATAATGGACTGAAGTATACCACAGAAAAGTTTATGTATACTTTCCCATTGCCACCGGCAGACTTGCAGGTTAATATCGGACTTGTTCAGAATCCGGGCTACACAGAAGTTGTATATAATTAAACATGACAGACAATGAAAAAGATATTGATAGTATTCCTTATGGCACAGGCATTCGTGGTCTTGACAGCTTGTCAGCACACCGATGATGTTCCGCCTGTTCAGAAGAAGTATGGAACAGGGTATAAGATGCCCGAACCCAAACGGCTTTCGAGCGCAGAACGCGAACTACTCGATAGTATTGCCAAAGAGTATAATGAAAGTATTAACAAGTAAAGATGGCGTGATATGAAAAGAATTGTTTATTTCTTATTGACAGTCTTGACTCTCCTGACGGCATCATGCTCGGACAAGGAGGCCGCTGCGCCCAACATTCGCTTTGAACGCAGAATATACGCGCTGGCAAATTCACCTGTGGAAGTTAAACTATATGTGGCCGATAAACCAAGCCAAGCCCAGACTTTAGCCGTTGTCTTCGAGGGAACGGCTGTCAAAGGCCAAGACTATAAGGTGTCGTCCGATAAGTATGTCGTGGGTGGTAATGCCGAAGAGCTAACGATAACCATTACTCCTTTACGAACGGTGAACGAGCAGAAGAATATCGTCATACGACTGAAGGATGATCCTTCGGTTATTACCGTGCTCGATATGTCACCGCGCCCGGAACTGTTGTACACATTCAAAAACAGCAGTGAGCAGGTGGGAGCTTCTGCCGAAGTCTCCGTAGAACTCTATTCAGTAGAAACCGGAACGCATTACTCTGTAGAGGAGAATACGCCTGTTGAGTTGGAAGTTGATGAAAGCTCAACAGCCAAAGAAGGTACTGATTTTGTGTTTGTCAACAAGAGCGATACCATCAAGATCGGTAATTACTCCGCAACATTCGCCATTAAGATATTACAGCGCGACGCTAAACGCAATCGCATCGTATTACGTCCGAAACTCTCCGAAGCCGATCGCTTCTACGAGGGCAGATACCCCAAGACGCAGCTGAACATCATTACCAGTTATGCGTATGAAGTAGAAGGCGAGTGGGTGATGAATAGGTTCCTCTATGACAAGAAGTATTTCAAGAATATGTATGCAGGCGAGATGCCTGATTCGGAGTTTGAAAACTTGCCGGAATATAACGAAAATGACAGCTATACGTTTACGGCGATCGCACCCGGAAAGTATCAGTTTACAACCTTGCTTGAGTCAAACTGTAAGTATTACTTCCAGCCTTCGGCCATCGGAGTCTTTGATGGAGAGCTTACTTTACGCAGCATGAGTGGCAGAACAAAGGTGCAAATCATGAAGGTCGATAATGTCAATCGTTTCTTCAGTGCCACGAAGCAGAGCACGGATCGCGAAGGCTATGTAGGCTTGCGCAACTATGTTGACCCTGATACGCACGAATTGTTACTCGATGTCTATTTGTTCGACTATGAACCAACCGATTTCCTCCAGTCTTTCAACGATTATGGCATGGTTGGATCCAAGAAACCGAAGATGAAAGATGACGGAACTTACTTCCGTTTCACGTTGAAGCGGAAAAAGTAATCAATCATTCTCTTATATAATGATGGCGCAATCTCCTTGTCGAGGTTGCGCCATCATTTTTTGTTAGCGTGTATTTTGCAATAGTTGTAATAGCTTTTTCTATCGTTGTTGCATCTCCTCTATCACCAGCGTCATTTCTTCTGCATTGAATCTCACGTCGTGGCGGGCCACGTAGTGGGCGAGAGTGCCGTCGGAAGCCAATTGGCGGGGCGTGCCCATGACGAGTTGATGGTCGGACATCAGCCAAAGCTCGTCGGCTAACTGCATGGTCAGCTCCAGATCGTGGGATGAAAGGAAAATGGTTTTGTCGGTTTCACGGGCCAGGCGACGAAGCAACTGCATCGTTTCTACCTTACTTGGGAAATCGAGAAAGGCCGTGGGCTCATCCAGTATGATGATAGGTGTCTGCTGGGCCAGCGCCTTGGCAATCATTACTTTTTGGCGTTCGCCGTCGCTCAGCGTGCTAACCATGCGGTGGGCAAAGGCTTCCAACCCCACCAACTGCATCGCTTCCTCTACGGCTTGACGGTCGGCAGCGCGCAATCGGCCCCAAAAGTCGGTGTAGGGCGAACGTCCCAGCGCGATGAGTTCGTCCACCCGCATGTTCTGTACCTGTGGTTTTCCCGTGAGTACCACGCTGACGAGGCGGGCAAATTGGCTTTTTGAAAACGACGTGATGGGCTGACCTTGGAATAGAATACGGCCTTCGAGCGGCGTCAGAAAGCCGGCCAAAGTCCGCAGAAGGGTAGATTTGCCCACGCCGTTGCGGCCCAACAGGCAGGTGAGTTGGCCGCAACGAATCGACGCGGTAAGGTCGGTGGCCACGACGCGACGTGCTTTTCCGTGTTCATAGCCAATGGATAAATGCTCAAGACGGATCGTTTCTTGCATGCAGACAAAGGTAAGTCAAAAGCAATGAAAGGCAAAATAGATTTTACAATTTATTTTAAATGATGTAGGTCGTGGAAGGGTAGAGTTGCAACTTTGCCTTATTTTCCGTATGTTTGCAGCATATATAAATCTATTGAACAATGAAGAAACTGCTAATATTGCTACTGCTGTGTTGCTGCGCACGGACGGTCAGTGCTTTTGAAGGTAACTTTGAGGCGAAGCGCAACGTGATAGACGGAGGTTATAACTTCTGGATGTACACTCCGGCAGACTACGAACTCGATGATCATCCATTGCCTTTGATGATATTTTTGCATGGAGCCAGTCTCTGCGGCAATAATCTCGACCGCGTGCGACGCTACGGAGTGCTCGACGCTATCGAGCGGGGCAAGAATATTCCTATGCTGGTGGTGGCCCCGCAGAATCCCGGTGGCGCGTGGAGTCCGGCCAAACTCAACGATATGTTGCGGTGGGTCGAGGCCAACTATCGTGTCGATGCCACGCGTGTCTATGTGCTGGGGATGAGTCTTGGCGGCTATGGCACGATGGATTTTGTCGGCACTTATCCCGAGAAAGTGGCTGCGGCCATGGCTCTCTGTGGCGGTTGTTCGCTAACGGATGTCAGTGGATTAGGCCAAGTTCCGCTGTGGATTATGCACGGAACGGCCGATCGAGCCGTCTCGGTGCAGCAGTCGAAGCGTGTGGTCAGCCAGCTGGAAGAGACCGGCAACGACAAATTGCTGCGCTATTTCTGGGTGAAAGGTGGCTCGCATGGCACGTTGGCCCGCCTTTTCTACATGCAGAAGACTTACGACTGGCTCGTGAGCCACTCCACGAAAGACAAACCTCGTAGGGCCGATCGCAGTTTCACCATTGACGAAAACGACATACGGCAGTCGTATCGTGAGATGAAAGTCTTGCCGGAAGATTACGAAAAAGATTGATAACTTAAAAAATATAGACAATGAAAAAGAATTTATGTATGGTTATCGCCTTGTTTTTCATGTTGGCGATGACAGGTAATGCTATCAACCGTGACCATTTGGCGCCAACTCCGCCGATGGGTTGGATGACCTGGAACATGTTTAAGGGCGACTTTAATGAAGAACTCATCCGCAAGGTGGCCGACTATATGGTGGAGGAAGGCTTTTTGGAAGCCGGTTATAACTACATTTTCATCGACGATCTGTGGCAAGGTGGACGCGATAAGCGCAATAATATCATACCTGATCCTAAGAAATTTCCGTCGGGTATAAAGGCTTTGGCCGATTATGTGCATAGCAAGGGCCTGAAGTTAGGTATTTATTCAGACGCTGCTCCTCTGACTTGCGCCGGCGTGACAGGCAGTCTTGGCTTTGAAGAACAGGATGCCAAGACCTTTGCCGCATGGGGAATTGATTACTTGAAATATGATTATTGCCATGCGCCATCTGACAGTGCGGTGGCCCATCAGCGATATAAGAAGATGGGAAAGGCCCTGAGCGAGAGCGGTCGAGATATAGCTTTCGGCGTCTGCGAATGGGGGCAGTTACACCCGGAATTATGGGCCCACGACGCCGGAGGTCAGCTATGGCGAACCACCTATGACGTGCGCGACATGTGGAAAGACATTGTGCACGAGGGTGGCATGGGTATTCTGGATATTGCCGACCTGACGGCGCCGCTCCATGCCTATGCCGGACCGGGCCGTTGGAACGATATGGACATGCTCGTTGTGGGACTGGAAGGTCGTGGCGGCCCGTCAAGCGATTTGGGCGGAATAGGCTGTAACTATATCGAATACCAAACCCAGATGAGCCTGTGGTGCATGATGGCGTCGCCTTTGCAGATGAGTCACGACATCCTGTCTACATCCGCGGAAGCCAAACGCGTATTATTGAACAAGGAGATTATCGCCATTGATCAGGATGCGATGGGCCAGGCGGCCCGGGAAGTGAAGCGGATGGGCGACTGCCGGGTTTATTTGCGCCGATTGATGGGCGACCGTTATGCGTTGGCTGTTCTCAATGCAGGCGATAATATGGCTAAAATTAACCTACCGTTATCGACGGTGGGACTGAAAGGAAGGTACAATTTGCGTGACGTTTGGGCGCATAAGGAGGTGGCGCGTAAGGCTACGAAGTGGAGTGGAAGCATAAAGCCCCATGAAACAAAGGTGTTCGTGCTTGGAATTGTAAAATAATTATCACGAATTCCCTGCTCAATTTACGACCCCTTCTAGCATTAGAAAAGAGCAAAAGTTTCCGTTTGAATATTGCGAAAGTGAGTTGTAAATGTTTGATAGATTGGTGTTCGCATCTCAAAGCGTAGTTTTTAACCGCTCAAAGCACTGCTTTTGCGTGGTGAAAGCAGCACTATGAGCATGTAAAAGGGCAGCTATTGATGGTCAATAGCTGCCCTTTTACATTGTTATGAAGGCTTGGTGATAGCCCGGAAGCTTGTAAGTGGTTGATAGATAGTGAAATAACAAATTCGCGAAATACTCGCATATTTGGCGGCAAAAAACTTTTTGTACGAAATAATGGCCGTATTTTTAAGCCAGTTGTAATATTATTTCATAGGTGAATATATCCTTTGGAAACGCGTCAGTTTGTGGCGAAAGGCATGAGGGCGTATCACAACAGGCACACTTTAAATCGAAATCGCCTATGCAGAACCGCAAATGCGGTAGCGAGAGAAAGAAAACGAAAGAAGGAAGAAGGCTACATCGTTTGCCCCTTACTTGATAGTATCTCTGTATCTGCGCGCATGATTCCAAAATGAAAGGCGTGTGTTGATATCGTTATATCTTATGTGCAAGTTAAGAATGAACAGAGAATCATTCTTAAAAGATGGCATTATGGAGAAACAACAAAGCGGAGCTTAAGCCCCGCTTTGTTTAATTCTAATTATCACTCTATCCAATTAAGGAAGAGAAATTGCCTCGTTAGGACAAACATCTGCGCATGTGCCACATTCTGTACACATATCAGGATTGATAGAATAGATATCACCTTCTGAGATAGCGCCTACCGGACACTCGTCAATACATGTACCGCAAGCAATGCAGTCTTCACTAATTACGTAAGCCATAATAAATACTATTAATTTGAATAATGTAAATCGTTAAGGGATATACCCACTAATTATGAGTGCAAAGTTAAGCAAATAATTTAAAATACCTAATATTAGGTACGAGAATTAAGCAAAATTTATAAAAGAAAGTTGGTAGATGGTTGTTGAAAGGCTTTGGTAAGGGTAAATCGTTGATCGTGACCAGCCCTTGAATGGTTGCTATTTGGCTCGCAGTGCCTTGCCGACAGTCCGTTTAAGCGCATGATAATATAACAGCATACCTAAATCAGATGGGTGTGAACCATCTACCGTGGCGTCTTCCTGCGAACCGAATATCTCATCACCTTTTATATAATAAAGGTGCGCAATTGATTTTTTCAGTATGTCGTAGGCTCTTTTCTGTGCCCTTCTGCGTGGGTTGACAGGGGGAGTATCTGTAAACACAGGGTCTTCCATGGTTCGATCTTCCATCAGTACGATAGGTGTTTGGGGATGAAGTGCCCGCAGTCTTCTTACCAAATGGCACACACGCTGATAGATTTCATCTTCGCTGAGCGCTCCCATGTTGGGCAAACAATCGATGAGATATAATGAAGCGTCAATCTCTCCCAATATATCGGCAAAATAGTTTTCCATTTTTCCATTGCCTGAAAATCCCAAATTGACGGTCGGAAGGTCGAAATGGCGACCCAGCATTGCCACAAATGTCATTCCGGTTCGCGAAGCGCTACAACCATGGAGTATGGAAGTGCCGTAACAAACAAGTGGTTTCTTGTTGGATTTGTATGGCTTTACCTCAGCCAATGGCGAAAAACCAAGTTGCATAGAGGCAACACCCGTATACAGCGGCAAGTAAACCATGCACTCATAAGTTTTGTGTGGAAGGAATCCCTCTCGCAACATACAATGCTGATGGTTGCCGGTTTGGCTTGGCTTACCTATCCCTGCCCACTTCCATTGGCCGTCTATCTTGGCGTAAAGATCCAATCCATTGACACCTTGTGGGGTCATGTGGGCCAGATAAAGATTCTCGTTCAGTTGCCATTTTGCGTCAATGAATGTCGTTCCTGTCACGGTAAAATGCACGGCAATACCTGCAGAATGGCTGCTAAGATACCATACGCTTTCCGTAACCGTATCTTTGTATTTGTCAGGAAGCCTGCGAAAGGGGCGTATTTCTTTATCCCATCCCATGCCTTCTATCTCAAGCGCGGTGACGTCAATCCACTGTGTGGAATCGTTTTGGGGTTGAGTTTGGGGTGGTACGCAGTTTTGGATTGTGCAAGACCAAGTAGGTTCGGCCGTACTACTTTGTAATAAAGAAACATTGGATATGCTACAGATAGACAAAATCATTAATAAAAAAAGCGTCATAACGAATATTGGTTTGGGTATTTATCGTGAAAAATGTGATTTTTATGTTGATTGTAGGTTATGTTGCCTATATGTGCTGTATCGTGCAAAAATACAAATAATAAGTAATAATAGCATAAAACCTTATGAATATAAATAATCTTTCCGCTCGAAGCTCAACCCTATATTATATATAATAAGGTGAAATAACAAGATTTTGTTCAAAACAGGTTCATTGGAAATACACGATGGTGGGATTGTTTTTGTTCGTTTGTCTTTGATTTGGCTCATAAAGCAAAAGAGATTTGTTAATGGGGAGAATAATAGAGCAAAAAGGTTTGTTAGTTAATGATATAAGATAAAAAAGTAACAAAAGCGCGGTCGGGTTTAAAAATATTATTTTTACTTTGTTTGATAAAGTAAATATTATATATTTGTAGGCAATAATTAAAAGCCATGTAACGTAAACTTTAAGAACATACAATGAAACGTAAACACTTTTGCTTGCCTTTTTTGTTCTGGTTTCTATCTATACCATTGTTAAGCTATGCTAAATCGTCTCATTATTCTGCGGTTGACGTGCTTGTAGTCGGTGGTGGTGCCAGTGGGGTGACAGCTGCTGTGCAGTCGGCCCGTATGGGCATGCGAGTGCTTGTCGTAGAAGAGACCGACTGGTTGGGCGGTATGCTCACGTCGGCAGGCGTAAGCGCGATAGATGGTAATGAGCAATTGCCCGCCGGATTGTGGGGCGAGTTTCGAGGAAAACTTGCTGACCACTACGGCGGATTAGATAAACTTGTTACCGGTTGGGTAAGTAATGTGTTGTTTGAGCCATCGGTTGGCAATCGCGTTTTGCACGAAATAGTCGCGAAAGAGAAATCGCTGGCGCTATGGAAATCGGCCACTCTGAAACAGGTCTTTCGTAAAAACGGTTACTGGCATGCCAAGATAAAGCAGGCCGGTAGCGGTAACCGTGAGGTTGTGGCTAAGGTATTGATCGACGCTACCGAGTTGGGCGATGTGGCCAAGATGTGCGGTGTGGGCTATGATATCGGTATGGAAAGCCGAGATGTAACCCATGAAACCGTTGTGCCGGCACGTGCCAATGGCATTGTTCAAGACATTACATACGTGGCCACACTGAAAGATTATGGCAAGGATATGACCATCAAGCGGCCCAAAGGCTATAATCCAAACGAGTTTGCCTGCGCGTGTATTAATGCAATGTGTGTGAATCCGAAGGAACCGGAACGTATGTGGTCGAAAGAAAAGATGATAACATACGGTCAGTTGCCTAATAACAAGTACATGATCAACTGGCCCATTGAGGGTAATGATTATTATGTGAACTTGGTGGAGATGACACCCAAGCAGCGCACGAAGGCACTGAAAGCCGCCAAACAGTACACCCTGAATTTTGTATATTTCATTCAACACGAACTGGGCCTCAACCATTTAGGACTTGCCGATGACGAATATCCTACGAAAGACCTGTTGCCTATGATACCATATCATCGTGAATCGAGACGTATTCACGGTCTTGTGCGGTTTACGTTGAATCATGTTACGTCTCCTTATACGCAATCGGAGAAACTATATCGCACCTGTGTGGCGGTTGGAGATTATCCTGTAGACCATCATCATTTGAGGTATCAAGGCAGTGAGGCACTACCTAATCTGTATTTTCATCCGGTTCCGTCGTTCGGTTTGCCGTTGGGAACGCTTATTCCTCAACAGACGGAAGGATTGATTGTCGCGGAAAAGTCAATCTCCGTTTCAAATATCATCAATGGTAGTACGCGTTTGCAACCTGTGGTGATGCAGGTTGGGCAGGCAGCCGGCGCATTGGCGGCTTTGGCTGTTCGACAACAGAAACCGATAGCTGAAGTTTCGGTGCGTGATGTACAGAATGTCATTCTGGAATCCAATGGCTATCTGCTTCCGTTTTTGGACGTGCCACTGTCCGACAAGCGGTTTAAGGCATACCAGCGCATTGGTTCTACCGGTATATTAAAAGGTGTAGGCAAAAGCGTTGAATGGAAAAACCAGACTTGGTTACGGGCCGATACGGTTCTGCTTCAATCCGATTTAGAAGGCATGAGAGATGTTTATCCTGCGTGGAGCGCAAATCATACATCACTGACGCAGCACACTGTAACGGTAGATGAGGCCATTGAAATGATTCGTGACATTGCGGAGAAAGAACAAATTCGTATCATGAAACAGCCTTTAGACGTATGGAAAGAGTTTGATTTGGGCGTGTTTGATGGCAAACGCAGCATTCTTCGTGGCGAAATGGCTGTGTTGTTGGATCAGACGCTCGACCCTTTCAACCACAAACTTGTAGATATACATGGGCGGTTTGTGAAACAATAGTTGGCGTTTATTTCAATCAATAATAATCATAAAACCAAGAAATCTAAACCAAGGGCATGCAAATGAAAAGTCGTCGTAAATTTCTGAAACAAACATTAGGGATATCATCCTTGTTGGTTGGCAGTAGATTCCTTTCTTCTTATTCATTAACCGAAAAAGAATCGGATAACGATTCTGTGGGAAGATTCGTAACACCGGGGGCTATGAAAGGCATGCCGATTAAGGCAACCTTCTTGGATGAAATCAGTTGGGACATCCCACATCAAAACTGGGGCGTGAAGGAATGGGATCAGGATTTCAAGGCAATGAAGCGAATGGGAATCAATACGGTCGTTATGATTCGTGCCGGACTGGGCAAATGGATTACTGCCCCATTCAAAACGCTGGTTGGTAAGGAAGATGTTTATTATCCATCGGTTGACTTGGTTGAAATGTTTCTGACCTTATCCGATAAATATAAGATGAATTTCTTCTTCGGAATGTACGACTCAGGCAAATATTGGCAGGAGGGATTGTTCCAAAAAGAAATTGATTTGAACTTGATGCTAATCGATGAGGTGTGGGAAAAATATGGCAAACACCCATCATTCAAAGGCTGGTATCTATCACAGGAAATCAGTCGGCGCACTAAAAACATGTCAAGAATCTACGCTGAAGTAGGCAAACATGCCAAAGCTGTTTCGGGAAATTTGACCACGATGGTCTCACCTTATATACATGGAGTGAAGACCGATCAGGTAATGAGTGGCGATAAGGCCCTGACGGTAAGAGAGCATGAAGAGGAATGGAACGAGATATTAGGTAATGTTAGGGGTGCAGTGGATATTCTTGCCTTTCAAGACGGACAGGTTGACTACCATGAACTTTACGATTACTTGGTTGTCAACAAGAAGTTAGCCGACAAATATGGTATGCAATGTTGGACTAATATCGAATCATTCGACCGAGATATGCCCATTCGCTTCCTGCCTATCAAGTGGGAAAAGTTGTTGTTGAAGTTAGACGCCGCTCGCAGGGCCGGTATGGAGAATGCCATTACATTTGAATTCTCACACTTCATGAGTCCTAATTCTGCTTATCTTCAAGCAGGACATCTCTATCATAGATATTGCGAACACTTCAATATTTAATTTTATACCTAATATTTTAATTCAATGAGAATCAAACGATTGAACATGATGAGGTTTACTTCCTCGTTCGTGATCGCATTCTTGTGTACGCTCAGCGCATTTGCACAGCATGTGATTAAAGGAACTGTGAGTGATGTCAATGGTGAACCGATGGTTGGTGTGTCTGTTGTTGTGAAAGGTACAACCACAGGAAAGATCACAGATCTTAATGGTCAGTATACCATTAAGGTACAGCCAAAAGACATTTTGACATTCTTTTGTGTTGGTATGGCAACTCAGGAAATCAAAGTTGGCAACCAACAGGTTATCAACGTCACGCTGAAGGATGACGTTGCAGCTTTGGATGAAGTTGTTGTCGTTGGATATGGAACCCAAAAACGTGGTAGCATTACCGGTGCAATCTCTACCGTATCTGATAAAGAGATTATGAAGGCTCCGACAATGAGTATCAGTAATATTATCGGTTCGCGTATTGCAGGTGTTGCAGCTGTGCAGTCAAGCGGTCAGCCGGGTTCGGACAATGCATCGTTAACCATGCGTGGACAGAGCGGTATCATCTATGTCATAGATGGAATCCGTCGTACATCGGCAGACTTTAACGGATTAGATCCTAATGAAATCGAATCAGTTTCCATATTGAAAGACGCGTCGGCCGTATCAATTTATGGATTGGATGCCAACGGTGCTTTTATCGTGACGACCAAGAAAGGACTTCAGAACAAAACTTCGATTACCTATACCGGCAGCTATGGATTAAGTGAAAACGCCCAGCAACAGGTATGGCTTGATGGTCCGGGCTATGCTTATTGGTACAATAAGGCTCGTGAACTTCAGGGAGACGCTCCTGTATTCACGGATGAGATGGTGCAAAAGATGAGAGAAGGAAGAGACGGATGGGGTAACACCAATTGGTATAAGAAACTCTATGGTACCGGACATCGCATGCATCATAATGTATCCGCAACGGGAGGAAATGAGAAACTGCGCTTCTTCGCTTCGATAGGTTATCTCAAAGAAAAGGGAAACATAGATAATTACAACTATGACAGGCTGAACCTGAGATCAAATATTGACGCGAAACTGACGAGTAATCTTTCCTTTACGCTGGGTATATCCGGCCGTGTAGAAAAGCGCGACGCGCCCCGTTATTCTGCTGATCCAGATGCTTGGCACAATGTTCCTCAGCAGATTATCCGTGCGTTGCCTTATGTTCAAGACACTTATGAGTATCAAGGTAAGGTCTATAATGTATCAACACCCACGGCATCTTCACCCGTTGCGCCATTGGCTTCTATAAAAGAATCGGGATATAGCCGGTCAAACAACAGTTATGTACAATCTAATTTCAGTTTGAAATATGACGCACCATGGCTGAAAGGCTTGAGTTTCAAATTCCAAGGCGCGTATGATGTCGTGTTCAACTTCGGAAAAGTGTTGAGCAATCCATATCAGGTCATGCAGGTAAACCTTCCTAATGCAGAGACTTCTACGCTGACTTATTATAAGGCTTATGACGCGGTAGGCAATAGCATTGGCTTAAGCGAATCGGCAAGTAGGGGCTATACCTTTACTACACAGACCAGTATTAATTATGATAATCAGTTTGGTAAGCATGGTGTTGGCGTATTGCTTTTGTCTGAGACACGCGAAAATAAGAGTAATGCTTTCAGCGCCAAAGGTACAGGATTGGACTTTACTCAGTTGGATGAACTGAATAATATAACCAACCTTACAGGTGACGGAAAAGAGAAAATGCCATCTATCGGTGGATATAGTGGTTTTACAAGAATTGCCGGTTTCGTAGGTCGCTTGAATTATAATTATGATGACAAGTATTATATTGAAGCCTCTGCCCGTTACGACGGTAGTTATTTGTTTGGTGGAATGAACAAACGTTGGGTTTTATTACCGGGCGTATCTTTAGGATGGCGCATGAACAACGAGAGTTGGTTCAAGGCAGACTGGGTAAACAATCTAAAACTCCGTGCCGGTATCGGTAAGACCGGAACCAGTAGCGGTTTGAGTGCGTTCCAATGGCGTAATGCCATGACATTAACAAAGAACGCTGTTGTCTTAGGTGGCGGTAGCCTATCTATGCTTTATGCAAGTGTATTAGGTAATCCATTGTTGAGATGGTCGCAGTGCATAAATTATAATGTGGGTGTAGACGCAACATTGTGGAACTCGCTCTTAGGTGTTGAATTTGATGTATTCTATAAATATGAGTATGACAAGCTGTCTTCTGTCGTTGGTGCGTTCCCTCCTTCACGCGGTGGTTACTTCTATAGTACGGCCAATATTAATGAGTGTGATTACAAAGGATTTGAAATTGCGTTGACACATCGTAACCATATCGGAAAATTCAATTATGGCGGCAAACTCATTTGGTCGTATGCTTATGGCCGATGGTTGAAATATGCCGGTGATTCTGATAACGCTCCCGAATACCAACGTCTTACAGGTAAGCAGATTGGTGCTAAATACGGTTTTATTGACGCTGGCTTATTCAAAGACGAAGCTGATATAGCCAGATCTACAACGGTTGTTGGTTACAAAGTGTTACCCGGATATATCAAGTATAAAGACATTAATGGTGATGGTACGATAACCGCTGCACAGGATCAGGGCTATTTCGGCAAGAGTTCGCGTCCTACTCATACCGGTTCGTTGAATATCTTCGGTGATTGGAAGGGATTTGATTTTGATATGCTCTTCTCATGGGGATTGGATAATGTAGTAGCACTGACAGGTGTATATACCGCAACGGGATCATCCGGCGTTCAGGACAACACATCGTTTACCAAGCCTTTCTATCATGGTGGAAACTCGCCTACATTCTTAGTCGAAAGGTCATGGACACCTGAGAATCCGAACGCGGAGTTTCCACGATTGGAAATCTCCGGTCCAAGTAATAACAATGGTTTCTCGTCTACTTTCTGGTATCGTTCGGGCGATTATCTCCGTCTGAAAACAGCACAGATAGGTTATAATTTCTCCAAAAAAATGCTCAAACCGCTTGGTGTAGAAGGTGTTCGTTTGTATGTAGAGGGATACAACCTCCTTACTTTCAGTGGATTGACAAAATATAATATCGACCCAGAGTCGCCATCTGTTAACAATGGATACTATCCACAGCAGAGAACTTATACGATGGGAGTAAAAGTAACATTCTAAAAAGATTAAGACGATTATGAAAAATATATGGATTAAAACAACGATGTCACTATGTTTGGCTGCCTCCCTATCGTCATGTAATGATTGGTTGGATGGTGTAACACAGACAACGACCGTGAGTGATGAGATTGTATGGCAAGATGCGGCAAACGTAGATAAGAATGTAAATGCCTTTTATACTTATCTTAATAAATACGGACAGTTTGGTGAAGCTCAGTTTCAAGGCAGTTTAACCGAGAGCTTAACCGATGCTTTCAAGTATGGATCTGTATCATTGGGCCATCGCGCAGGTCATCCCAACAACTATGTATTCAATCCAGAAGTGGTAAGTCCG
>CAUURC010000060.1:0-17757 GCA_963547405.1 uncultured Prevotella sp. | reverse complement strand
TCAAACTCATCAATAATACAGAAAATTTCTATAACTTTGTCTTTGGTAATCATCGTTTGGTTACTTTGTAAGTTGTTGATACTCAACTATAAAGTTACAAAAAAACTAACGAGATTACCAACTTTTAAAAGGACATTATTAACCCGAACTCGCGTAATAGATTCATCGCATTGATAAGACTCGGGATAAAGTTCATCCAGGCTTCTATCAGCATTGGGCCTTGTCTACCTTCACCACATCAAAAGAGTCAAGGATTTGAGAAGATAATATCAGGCTTGCAAGTTGTTTAAATAATTCCATGATGCAAAAGTAATCAAAAACATTTGCACCCACGAATCTTCCGCTGAGCCCTTTTCTACAGAGCCGAGTTCTTATCCTAGAATTATTGGTCCTCCTCTAAAAATAAATTGCTGCAAGCTTATAAAACTTACAGCAATTCCAAATAGACTTTGCGTTCTATTGCGGAAGATGAGGGATTCAAACCCCCGATACCCATAATGGGTATACCGGATTTCGAGTCCAGCGCATTCGATCACTCTGCCAATCTTCCTTACTAATAAAAAGATATTTTAAATGTGATATTTTTACATCTTCTTGTTTAATACAAAAGTATAAATATTTGGTGATATGACAAAACATTCTATAAAATTTTCTTTATCATAGTCTCCAATAGGACTGCATCCCTTAGACGGACTGCGACTGTCATAGAACACTCCTGCTCAAAGTGTTGCTGAAGAATTTCCGGAGATATCTCTTTTAAAATCTTCATCACTTCTTTAGTCTTTTCGTAGGGAAAACAGAATGTAAAATTTTTCTTAACTTGAAGGCTCTCAATAATGGAATCTTCTATAGCTAAAGCTGCTGCTGTACGATAGGCTACGGTCAATCTACTGGTTCCTAAATTAACTCCTCCATAATAACGCACAACAACTACTAAAATATCTGTTAATCCATTACTATTGATTTGCCCCAACAATGGTTTACCGGCCGTATTGCTCGGTTCACCATCGTCATTAGCCCTAAATACTGCACGCTCGCTCCCCAACATATAAGCATAACAAATATGCCGGGCGTCATAATATGTCTTTTTGTATTTATTTAATAATGATTTGATATCATCAATATTGTTAACATGATGTGCAAAGGCGAGGAATCTACTTTTACTTTCTGTATATGATCCCTCGCCTATTTTATCATTAGTTATTGTCTTATATTCGTCTGTCATTTAATCTAACTTGTGAATAATCAACCCACTACGTAGCTTGGGCTCAAACCATGTTGCTTTGGGAGGCATGATTTTCCCACTATCAGCTATGTTCATAATCTGCTTCATCGTAACAGGATATAAGGCAAGAGCCATACGCATTTCTCCACTATCGACGCGCCTTTTGAGTTCGTCAAGACCTCTCAAACCTCCCACAAAATCTATCCGTTTATCACTTCGCAAATCTTTTATTCCTAATATATCATCTAAAATAAGACGAGAAGAAATATCGACATCTAATACTCCTATAGGATCGGTTTCATCAAAAGTGCCAGAATGTGCAGTTAGACTAAACCAATGATTGTCTAGATAAAGAGAGAACTCATGCTGACATTGAGGCCTATAAGGGGCTGTACCCTTATCTTTCACTTCAAAGTTCTTCTTTAGCTTTTCTAAAAATTCTTCAGAAGCAAGCCCATTCAAATCTTTTACGACACGATTATAGTCCAAGATTGTCAGCTGACTTGATGGGAAACAAACTGCCATAAAATAATTATACTCTTCATCCCCAGAATGATGAGGATTTTGTTTAGCTTGTTCTGCTCCTACCAATGCAGCAGCAGCTGATCTATGATGACCATCGGCAATATAAAGTGATGGCATTTCCTGAAATTCCATCGTAATTACCTTGATATCATCTGCATTATCAATAATCCAAAAACGATGTCTGAATCCATCTTCTGCTGCAATGAAATCATATTCCGGGATAAGCGTTGCATATCGTTGAATCAGCACATCAAGTTTGGCATTATCGGGATATGCAAAAAAGACAGGCTCAATATTAGCGTTATTCACCCGCACATGCTTCATGCGGTCTTCTTCTTTATCTCTCCTGGTTAACTCATGTTTCTTGATAACTCCCGTAAGATAGTCATTTACATACGCACCTACAACTAAACCATACTGGGTCTTGTCATTCATTGTTTGTGCATAAAGATAATAACAGTCTTTTGCGTCTTGAACAAGCCATCCTTTATCCATAAAAGCTTGAAAATGTTCTGCACCACTTTGATAAACTCTTGGATCATATTCTGAAGTTCCTTCAGGAAAGTTTATTTCTGGTTTGATAATATGATAAAGGCTTTTTTCATTGTTTCCCGCTTCTTGACGTGCTTCTTCGGAATCTAAAACATCGTACGGTCTACTTTGAACTTCATGAACAAATTGCTTGGGGGGGCGAATTCCCTTGAAAGGTTTGACTGTTGCCATAATAAGTGAATATTGATAGCTTTTAAGATTTATAAAAAACTCCCCTACCCTCACAATTTGAGAGTTGGGGAGAATATTGTTTATTTATTAACTTGAAACTTTTTACATCCTTCTGCAAAGAATGCATTAATCTGCCGTGTAGCAGCAACACCAGCATTAAGATTTGCTTCTGCTGTTTGAGCCCCCATTTTCTTAGGAGTAGAGAAATACTGTCCCTCTAAAGCAGCAAATGCCTCTTCTGCATCGGGTTTAATATCCGTAATATATTTAATATCACTTCGTTCAGCAAGTAATTTCAACAGACCAGCCTCATCAACAATCTCTTTTCGGGCAGTATTAATCAAGATACCGCCCTTTTTCATCTTATTGACAAGCGCATAATTAATACTTTGACGTGTCTCGAGTGTTGCGGGAATATGTAATGAAACAATATCACAAGTTGTAAATAATTCTTCTTGATTGGCAACTGCATGCACACCGGCCTTCTCTATCACCTCTGCAGGACAAAATGCATCGTAGGCATAGACTTCCAAACCAAAGCCTTTAGCAATACGTGCCACATTCCTTCCTACATTTCCAAAAGCCAACAGCCCCATCTTTTTTCCTTGAAGTTCTGTTCCAGGTTTGCCGTTATAGAAATTACGTACTGCAAACACCAATAGTCCCAAAACTAATTCAGCAACAGCATTGGCATTCTGTCCAGGAGTGTTCTCAACAACAATGTCATGTTTCGTGGCTGCTTCCAAATCTATATTGTCATAACCCGCACCTGCACGAACAACAATCCGCAACAGCTTAGCTGCCTCAAAAACTTCTGCATCAATCTTATCAGAACGGACGATTAGTGCATCAACGGCAACCACCGCAGATAATAACTCTGACTTGTCTGTATACTTTTCTAATAACACGACCTCGTGTCCACCCTTTTTAATTTCAGAACGCATACATTCTACTGCAGCTGGTGCAAAGGGCTTTTCTGTTGCTATTAATATTTTCATAATATCAAAGGATTAGATTAATTCTGAGCTTCGAAATCTCGCATTGCGGCAACCAATGCCTCTACGCCTTCTATAGTTTGGGCATTATAGCAAGAAGCACGGAAGCCACCAACACTTCTATGTCCCTTGATACCAACCATTCCACGTTCTGTTGTAAAATCAAAGAATGCCTTTTCCAATTCTTTATATTCTTCATTCATCACAAAGCAAATATTCATCCATGACCTTGAAGCTTCATCTACTGTGCCACGGAATAACTTATTTCTGTCTATTTCCGCATAAAGCAGATCGGCACGCTCCTGCGCTCTTTGTGCTGCAGCTTCTACTCCCCCGTTCTTCTTGACCCATCTCAGAGTCTCTAATATAGAATAAATTGGTACAACAGGAGGGGTGTTAAACATAGAGCCTTTTTCTACGTGGGTTCTATAATCTATCATTGTTGGCAATATTCGAGGAGCCTTGCCAAGCATCTCATCTTTTAAGATCACAAACGTTACGCCAGCCATGGCAATATTCTTTTGTGCGCCTCCATAAATTGCGGTGTATTTTGAAACATCAACAGGGCGACTCATTATATCAGAACTCATATCTGCAATTAAAGGAACAGACACGCAGGGATCCTTTCGGAGTTGAGTTCCGTAAATAGTATTATTCGTTGTGATATGTAAATAATCAACATCAGCAGGTACCAAACTTTCAAAGTTAGAAGGATAATAAGTAAAATTTTCTTCGGCAGATGTTGCTACTTCAATCACTTCACCATACATCTTTGCCTCTTTAATGGCTTTCTTAGCCCAAACACCAGAATTTACATAAGCAGCCTTTTTAATCAAAAAGTTTGCAGGAATCTGCATAAATTGTAATGAGGCTCCCCCACCTAAGAATATCACAGAATATCCGTCAGGAATCTGCAGAAGTTCCTTGAATAGAGCAACACATTCATCTACGACCGGTTGAAAATCTTTTGCACGATGACTAATTTCCATTAAGGAAAGTCCGGAACCATTAAAATCCAAAATTTGTTTAGCTGTGTTCTCAATAACTTCGCGAGGGAGCATTGAAGGGCCAGCATTAAAGTTGTACTTTTTCATTTAGTTTAAGTTTAATGTTAGAAGTAAATAGTTAGCAAATAATTCATAGTGAAAAAATATTATTAACTTGGTTGCTACAAGCATTCATTCGTGCTATAAAGACCTGCTATAAAATAGGTATCAGAATATCTGCTCAAGTCAATAATGTGGTTAAGGTAAATATATATTGCTAAGATAATTATAATTTCTTTTATCAATCGCTTCAAAGATAAATAATATTTTTCAATTACAAAATATTTTATATAAGAAAATTATTTTTGTTCTACTTTTGTCTTAATTCCTTTGATTTTTTGTCCTTGGACTCTCTCTATGATTCCAGAAGCCTCCTTTTTACTTATTGCTACAAAAGAAAAATATTCATATATATCTATTCTTCCTATTTTGTCGGCAGGTAAATCACATTGCTTGCAAAAGAATCCCACAATATCACCTTTACTAATTTTATGTTTTTTCCCCTTACCAATATATAAAGTAACCATTTGAGGTTGAGGAATCGTGTAATCGGTAATTTTAAAATTGTCACCAACAAATTGACAGGGAAAAGTAAATTGCTTTACCTCAGAATTAATAAATGAAGGAATTGATTCTTCTGGACCAAGCAATAGAAAGCCTCTACCTTCTGCATCCCATCTGGCTGTACGCCCTATCCTATGGACAAAAGCTTCGGAAGATTCCGGAAGATGGTAATTAATTATATTTTGAACATTTGGAATATCCAGACCTCTTGACCCTAAATCCGTACAAACTAAAATATTTGCACTTCCATTCATAAACTTATAAATAGCCTCTTCACGCTGAACCTGATCAAGTCCTCCATGATAAATTGTTGGAGAAAAGCCATTGTCATGGAGAAAACTGGCAACACGAGTTACAGATTCACGATAATTTAAAAATATGATGGAACTTTGTTCTCCTATATACAACAGAAGTCTTAAAAGGCAATCTAATTTATCTTTATCTAGACTATTAACCTGAAATAAATCTATTTTTGAAGGCAAAGAATCTATCTCTGGCAAATAATCCATTTGTTTATAATTAGTTATCAAGATAGAAATATCTGATTTCCGGTAACGTGTTGCCGATAACAAAATATGCTTTGCACTACTGGGCAAATGCGATAATAATGTTTCCATTTCGTCACGGAAGCCCATTTCTAAGCACTTATCATATTCATCTAAAACAATGTAACAAATATGAGTAGTATCAATATTTCCCTTTACTATATGATCCATCAATCGTCCAGGAGTTCCAAAAATAATAGAGGGTTGTGTGTTTCGAATAACTTTGTGTTCATCCATTGTGGGACGCCCCCCATAACAAGGGCAAGACTTATGTCCTGTTCCCATTTTTTTTAGAAAATATGAAGATTGAATAGCCAACTCTCGTCCAGGCACTACAACAATACATTGTACTGTTTCTTTAGTCTGATCTATGCGATTCAAGATAGGGAGAAGATATGCTAATGTTTTTCCTGTTCCCGTTGGTGAAAGCACAATAAGGTCTTGCTGTCCTTCTTGATTTAGGAATCCATAGACCTCTTCTTGCATCCGATTCAGCTTAATTCCTAACTTGGCTATTACTTCTTCTATTTGTATCATAAAGTGTTGGCTTTTAATTAATTCTTCATCTCGCGTAGAATTTGATTAATGGCATCAAACTCTTTTCCCATATTCAAATTTAAATAAATGGTATATAGTGGTAATGCCCATTTCTTTTTTTGATCAGGAGCTAATTCTTTGTATTTTTTTAAATAACTCAAAGCATATTTGTAAAGTTGTATCACCTTTGTATGCTGTTTTCGAGCGATAGAAAAGTTTTTTTCAATCTCAACGGCTTGATTATAATATGCCAATCCGGCATTTAGATATGCGTCAGGAAAACTATCATTTATTGCAATAAGCTGATCACATACATTCAAGCACTTATCATAATGAGAAGAATTTAGAAGAATTGTACTTTTAGCAAAAAGAAAATTCATATTCAAACTATCAATTGCTAGAGCCTGCTCACATACCCTTAAAGCTTTATCAAACAATTTTCTTTTTGAATAATAATCAACTAATCTAGGAAAAAAATATGGAAAAGTTGGATATTTCTGAAAGCCTTCACTTATTATTTGATAATACCGAACACTATCATTTTCCATCAGATAGGTCTCTGATAAATATTGAAGTATCAGACAATAATTAGAAGTGTCCTTCAAAGCTAAGTATGAATGATGTAGGGTTATCTTCGGATCATTAAGTTTGTAGCCACAATACACAGACCAATATGCAGCTTTCGAAATCATTTTGTCATTGTCAAGATAATGATATAGAGCAAAAAGGGGCTTGGTTGCACAATCGATGTATTCATTAAAAAACTGGAATGCTATATCATACTGCTGTTTTCGAAGAAAATAAATACCTCCACTATATAAATTTGGTCGGAATTGATTGAGCACTTCTGCATGTTTCTTACGAAAAGAAAATACTACTTTTCCGTTTCTATCAGGAAGTGCGTCTATAGAGTCTAAACTTTCCAAAACAGAGAACATTTTCTTTGTTTGCATGAACAACGCAATAGTGTCATACTTCAGCTTCAGGTATAGTTTCTCGTTTTCTATTTCATACTGTTTATAGATAGATTCGTATAAGGTAAGCCAAATTTTCTCATTACCATGATTTACCGAATCACTCAGAAGCTTCCACATCAATTCTTCTGCTTTATTCAGGTTCTTGCCAGATTTAATATAGCTGCGCGCTGCAGAAATTTCTTTTTTTTGAGAATAACAAGAGAGGCCTAAAGTAAGTAATAGGAATACAAAAAAAATATTCTTCATCTTGTTGAAAGTTGCACTTTTACTATTTTAATAGTAAGATTATCGTATCCGTAGATAAAGGAGGAATATAAAGGCAGCAGCCAAACGACTGCTGCCTACAAAAATTACTTATTTAAATTTTCCATTTCTTTTGTACGCTGGTCGTTGGCACCATAAATCGTATAGTAGCATTGGTACAAGGGATAACTCCAATTGGCTTTTTCGCGATTTGGATCTAATGATTTAGCTTTTTCCAAGATCACCATAGACTCTTGGTACAATGCCTTCTGTTCAGACGCAGTATTAAGATTGGCAGCTTTTGAGTTTAAGCAAAAACCTAAATAAGTCAGAATTACAACGTTCTTATCATCAATGGTAGAAGCCTTCTTAAAACTAACGATTGCTTCCTCCATTTTTCCTAAGTTCATTTCATTCTGTCCTTTTAATGCCCAGGCTGCGAAATTATTGGGATCTTTTGCCAATTTATCATTAATAATCTGATCTTGTTCTGCATTCATCTTAAGACTACCATACATGCCTGCCAGTGTTGCAAAAATCTGATCATTCTTGCTATCTTGCACATAAAGTTCTTTTAACTTATTTACATAACTCAGAGAATCTTCTTTTGTTTTAAGTCCCTGCTGCATAATGTACATTTTCAGATTCAGTGCATCTTTGTAAACAGCAGTGTCTTTCATTGCTATATCAACATATTTGTTGGCATTTTCTATTTGCTTGTTCTGAAAAGCGAAGACAGCAGCTACACGAGCCACTTCACCAAGATACTGATCTGGAGTTTTGGTTTTATCAATACCATCAAACAATGGGTCTACAGAAGAATCTACATATAAGGCGTAGTTTTTAAATGCCAATGCAGTATTCTCGGAATTGCCTGCCTGCTGACCACCATTAATCAAATGAGTTCTAAGTCCCCATAGTCTGTCAGAGTTAGCCTTTTGAAATTTAGGTTTTACTTTACCTTTTTCATTTGGCTGCTGATCAAACGTATTGCACACGATTGCGTTTTCCATTGCATTCATGACAGCATTGTAAAAACCTAATGTATCAAAAGCCTGTTCTTTTCCTTGTCCAAACTGAGCTGCCATCTGATTAGAGGTCATAACAGCCTGTTCTTTAGTCACCTTGTCCATGGCAAGGTCAACTAACTTATTATACGCCTTAGCTTTCTCTTCCGCATTAGCAAGTTGATTCAAACTTGATTTCAAAAGAGTCTGTGCTTCTTCATAAGTTTTTGACTTTAAGATAGCCTTCAAAGGTTCGCTGTCACCAGCAAATGCAGCAGATGTACCTAGTAACATCATAACTGCAAGCATCATTTTTTTCATAATTGAATAGTTTAATAGGTTGATATTTCGTAATTAATTTAATTGTCCATCAGATGCAGAGTCGTCTTGGGTAGAATCTTCAACTTCAATAGGACTGGACGAGAAGTCATTTTGCAAAGTGATGGTAGAATTAATATCGTTCTGAATTTCTTCATTCTTCTGAGCCCAATTAGAGTGACTTTCTTCTTCTGCAGATGCCTCTAAATCAGAACACATTACTTTGCAGACACTGGCGATAACATCATTTTTCTTTTCCAGATTAATAAGTTTCACGCCTTGAGTTGCACGCCCCATAATACGGCAGTCAGCAACGGACAAACGAATTACGATACCACTCTTATTGATAATCATTAAATCATTTTTATCTGTTACATTCTTAATTGCAACCAACAATCCTGTTTTATCTGTAATATTCAAGGTTTTTACACCCTTTCCTCCTCTATTCGTGACACGATAATCTTCGACTTGCGAACGTTTACCATAGCCGTTTTCACTAACAACCATAATCGTTTCTTCCTCAGGATTATTGACAACAACCATTCCTATAACCTGATCATCACCGCCGTCAAGTCTCATTCCGCGAACTCCGGTTGCTGTTCGTCCCATTGTACGAACCGTATTCTCGTCAAATCGAACAGCACGGCCATTCCGGTTGGCAATAATCAATTCATTATGGCCATTTGTAAGGCGAACGTCAACGACCTCATCGCCTTCAGCAATATTGATTGCGATTACGCCATTCGTGCGGGGACGTGAATAGGCCTCAAGAGCCGTTTTCTTTACAGTACCATTCTTGGTTGCGAAGATTATATAATGTGAATTGATATATTCTTCATCATTCAATCCATTCAATCGCAATATCGCATTAATCGCATCATCGGGTTCTATGTTAAGCATATTCTGGATGGCACGTCCCTTGGAATCTTTACCTCCTTCTGGAATCTCATAACACTTCAGCCAATAACATCTGCCCTTCTTTGTAAAGAACAACATAGTTTGATGCATTGTGGCAGGATAGATAAACTCAGTAAAGTCTTGCTCACGATGGCGGGCGCCCTTGCTACCGACACCGCCCCTGGCCTGTTCTCTGAAATCAGACAGAGGAGTACGTTTAATATAACCCATGTGGCTGACAGTAATAACTACAGGATCGTTAGGATAGAAGTCTTCAGGATTAAACTCATGGTCATACGGTTTAATCTTTGTACGACGAGCATCACCATACTTTTCCTTTACTTCTAAAAGATCGTCTTTCATGACTTTCTTACAAAGTTCAGGATCACTCAAAATTTGGTTGAAATAGTCAATCTGTCGTTCCAATTCCTCATATTCCGTATGCAACTGGTCCATTCTTAATCCTGTCAACTGACTCAATCTCATGTCTACAATTGCCTTGCTTTGCAATTCATCAAGATTAAAGCGTTGCTCCAAATTACTTTGAGCTTCAGATGGAGTTTTGCTGTTACGAATAATATGAACAACTTCATCGATATTATCACACGCAATAATTAATCCTTCTAAAATATGTGCTCTTTCCTGAGCTTTATTCAAATCATATTGCGTACGACGGATTGTGACTTCATGCCGATGCTCAACAAAGTATTTAATACATTCTTTTAAACTAAGAAGTCGTGGACGTCCTTTGACCAATGCTATACAATTAACCGAGAAAGAACTTTGCAGTGCCGTCATTTTGAAGAGTTTATTCAAAACGACATTCGCATTGGCATCACGCTTTACGTCTATCACGATGCGCATACCTTGACGGCCCGATTCATCATTCGCATTCGAGATACCGTCGAGTTTGCCATCCTTGACAAGTTCTGCAATATACTCTATAAGTTGTTGCTTATTGACCCCGTAAGGAATCTCTGTAATGACAATTTTATCAAGATCATCCCCGCTTTCAATATCTGCCGTGGCTCGAATGATGATACGTCCACGTCCCGTTTCATACGCGTCTTTTACCCCCTGCAAACCATATATAGTCGCACCTGTCGGAAAATCCGGCGCAGGCAAAAACTTCATTAATCCCTCTGTATCTATATCGGGATTGTCAATATAGGCACAACAACTGTCAATTACTTCTCCAAGATTATGAGTAGGCATATTCGTAGCCATACCCACTGCAATACCATTGCCACCATTCACCAAAAGATTTGGAATTCTTGTAGGCATCACGGTTGGCTCCTGGAGCGTATCATCAAAGTTATTGGTCATGTCTACCGTATCTTTTTCAAGATCGTCCATAACATGTTCACCCATTTTTGACAAGCGACATTCCGTATAACGCATTGCCGCAGGCGAGTCGCCGTCGACAGAACCAAAGTTTCCTTGACCATCTACGAGTTTATACCGCATATTCCAGTCTTGTCCCATACGCACAAGGGCGCCATAGACAGAACTGTCACCATGTGGATGATACTTTCCAAGAACTTCGCCAACCACGCGAGCACACTTTTTGTAAGGATTCGTACTTGTATTTCCAATTCCAAGCATACCATACAAAATACGCCGATGAACAGGTTTAAATCCGTCCCGAACATCAGGAAGCGCACGGGCAACAATTACCGACATCGAATAATCTATATAAGAAGATTTCATTTCTTCTTCTATATTTATTTTCAAAATACGGTCTTGATCAATAGTTCGATTTTCGTCCATAGAGTTTTCTATTTTTATTTATCAATTAGCTTGCCATAAATAGTTGAAAATTGCGTATAACCACATTTTCCTGCGATTTAAGACGTTTTACATATTTTCGAGGGGCTAAATTAATTAAAAAAAATGGTTTAATCAAATTATTATAACTAATTCACATTGATTTTATAACAACAAGTCCAGTACACTATCCTTTCTTCATTATTACCATGCGTTGGTAATACAATTACCAGCCCGTGGTAATGATGTTACCACTGTGTGGTAATCATTCAAAAGCTACACTATTGTTATCCGTTTGTAGTATACCGGGATTAGTTAACTGCTTTTATAGTTAAATACTCCTTATGTTGACAATCTTCATCCTTATGTTAGATAGAGGTTGTCAGCGTTTTCTCTAAAGCGCAGTTTGGGTTGACAGTTGTCATCCAATTGCGAATTTAATCTTTCTTCATTATCTTCCCAAGCTTGCACCTCCTTTTTATATATTATGAACGTCGAATCATGAAAAACACCGAAGGGGGCCCTGCTGCAGGGGGCTCGCAGCCCGTTCTCTTACAAGCTGGTACTGCAGCTCTTCGACACTTATGGGAATCTTCTCTTGCTTCATCAGTTCGGATATTGAGGAAATGTCGGGATTACCATATTCACGGCAGAATTTACAGAAAGTAGTATAAGGGCTACCACGACGCAATGCAAAGCGATTTGCATCCATACCACTCTCTATGTACAGACTTAATAGCAGAACTTTTTTGATTCATTACGCCAGTTCGAGATAAATTTATTATGCAAATAGTTCTAGCTGCCCTGATTTTTCTACATATACCGGTAGTGCCTCCGGCTTATTCTCAAAAAAGCAGTATGCAGTAAGGGCAGAACATAAGTTCATAATAAAATTATGTATCGATCGGTGTCGTGAGTGTACAAGGTTCGCTTTGTTCTTAAGAAGTTCATTGATGCACTCGCTGATATATCTTTTTCTCAGCATAATCTTGTCCCACATAGGCATAAGTTTATTCTTCATTCTTGCTTTAAGTCCATGCACAAGTTGAATACCTTGACTGAACAGATTCTCGAAGAGTTCCTGTTTGATGTATCCTCTGTCAGCAAATACCTTTCCATAGAGAACCTTTGCAAATACCGTCCATACTCTGCTGTCCCTGTCATCTACGTTTTCCCCTGTAAGACAGAAGGTTGTCACTTTGCAGAGTCACACTATGGAACAAACGACATATTGAACAACAACAAATGCGGTATAAGAAAAGTAGAACACATATAAAAAAGCGTTGTTTGCGCATCGAACAAGTTCACGCAAACAACGCTTTTATTATATATCATATTTTGTTGGTATTGCATTTACCATTCAAACGAAATAAATTTTCATCTTATTTGGCTGGTACATTCTTGAGAATCTCAAGCAAATGATCCCAAACCATCTGCACAGTAGGTATGTGGAGGCGTTCTTCGGGAGTGTGCACATAGCGAAGTGTCGGACCAAACGAAACCATGTCGAGGTTAGGATAGCGCTCGGAGAAGAGACCACACTCAAGGCCTGCGTGAATACCCTTTACTTCAGGATCCTTGCCGAAGAGCTTCTTGTAAGCATCGACAGCCAGTTGTGTCAGCTTGCTATTGGGGTTCATCTTCCACGCAGGATAGCCGTCGTTCTGAAGAACTTGGGCGCCGGCCAGCTGGAATACGGCTTTGATGGTGTTGCATTGGTTGTCGAGATTACTCATAACATTACTACGCTGTGACGCAAGAATCTCTATCTTATCTTCATGAGTCTTGACTACAGCCACATTACTGGAGGTTTCGACCATACCAGCTAAGGCTTCATCCTGACACATTGAGAAGACTCCGTTGTCAATGGCCTGTAAGGCCTGTATCAGTCTGCGGCTAACATTTGCAGGAAGAACCGGTGTTGCTTCTGTGCTGCCCATATTGAAAACCATCGTTGTGTCGGTAACATGGAATTCGTCTTCAACATTGTGTGTGAAAATGTTCCAATCGGCACGGACGTTTTCTTTCTCGCTTGCTGGAACTGCAAATACAATTTTCCCGTCACGGGGTATCGCATTGTGCAGTTTTCCCGAGTTGAAACTTACAAGACGCAGGTCTGTCCTCTCTTGTTCGAGGTACAGGAAGCGCGTCAGTACCTTGATGGCATTGGCACGCATCTTATTGATATCGTCGCCGGAGTGGCCACCGGTAAGTCCTTTTAGGGAAATTTCGAAGAAGAAGTAGTTGTCGGGAGTAGCTTCGCGGTTGAAGTTGAATATTGCTGTCGTGCTACGACCACCCGCACAGGAAACAAAGATCTGTCCTTCATCTTCTGAGTCCAAGTTGATAAGCCAGTCACCAGTCATGAAGCCAGCCTGCATTCCCATGGCACCAGTGAGCTGTGTTTCTTCATCGCGGGTAAAGACACATTCCAAGGGACCATGCTCAAAATCGTTGCTTTCAAGCACTGCCAGTTCGATGGCGCAACCAATTCCATCATCGGCACCTAATGTAGTACCTTTGGCTTTTAACCATTCGCCATCCACATAAGTCTGAATGGCATCTGTATCAAAGTCGAAGTCTACGTCAATAAGTTTGTCGCACACCATATCCATATGGCTTTGCAGAATGACAGTAGGACGATTTTCATAACCCGGTGTGGCCGGTTTATAAATCAGGACATTGCCTGTTTCATCGACTTTTGTTTCTAGATTGTG
The DNA here is from genome assembly GCA_963547405.1 of uncultured Prevotella sp. GTDB lineage: Bacteria > Bacteroidota > Bacteroidia > Bacteroidales > Bacteroidaceae > Prevotella. Next base: position 3,671 of record CAUURC010000060.1, on the reverse strand, counting down.
TTGCTTTCCGAATTCTTTGAGATACTCTATCATCTTCTCCTCACGCTTGGAAGGACGTGGGATTGTATTGATTTTTGCGAACTGCTCAAAAACGCTTGCTGGTTTTAATAAGTTTTTCTCCATACTATTAAACTTTAATTACTAAAAAAATCTTACTTTAGATCAGTGTAATCTTTTGACAATCAAAAATGAAGGAATTATTTTTTGATATTCCGTCGAATTGCACTATCTTTGCATTTATATATTTACACTGAAGCATTGCAAAATTAGTAAAATATGGTAGAAACTATACTTCTTAGCATGTTAATAATTGCTATCTGCGTGGCTTTGTTGTCAATAAAGTTGTTGCTGAAGAAAAATGGCAAATTTACTTCACAACACATCCATGACAACCCCGCTTTAAGGAAGCAAGGTATTCATTGTGTAATTGATCAGGACAAGGAAGCTCGCTTAAAACGGCGGGCATTTTAGTAATAGATTCTGAAACTAAAAAATAATATGAAAAAGAAAGACATGTTTGGCAGTCTTGCTATGGCTGCAATGGTAACTTTGGCTATGACATCTTGTAATCAGTCAAGCCCAAAAATGGATTCTAAAGCTGACGTAGAACAAAATGCGCCTGCCAGTCTTAAAATAGCTTATGTTGAGGTTGATAGTATCATGTCTCAATACACATTTTGCAAAGACTACTCCTTGATTCTTCAAAAGAAAGGACAAAATATCCAAAATACCCTTGCTGCAAAACAGCAACATTTACAGGCCGCCGCTGCTAATTTTCAACAGAAGATTCAGCAAAATGCCTATACTCGTGAGCAGGCAGAAGCAATCCAAGCCGGTTTGCAGAAACAGAACAACGATCTTCAGGTTTTGAATCAGCGCCTAAGTGCTGAGTTCCAGACAGAAACGGATAAGTATAATTCTGCTTTGCGTGACAGTATTCAGAATTTCCTGAATATATATAATAAGGATAAGAAATTCAGTATCATCTTTAGCAAGCAGGGGGACAATCTTTTGTATGCAGACAAGGCCTATGATATTACGAAAGAAGTAATAGCCGGTCTGAACAAAGCTTACAAACCTTCAAAGAAAGCAACTATAACAAAAGAAGAAAAGAAGTAAAGCATAATGAAGATATGACTCGTAAAGAAAGATACGAATTCATATTGGAACATTTTAGAGATACGCTACCGATTGTAACAACTGAATTGCAATTTGGTAGCGCATTTCAGTTATTGGTGGCAACGTTGTTGAGTGCACAATGTACGGACAAACGTATCAACCAAGTAACGCCTGAATTGTTTCGGCATTACCCGGATGCGAAGTCGATGGCTCGGGCCGAAGAGGAAGATGTTTTCGAATATGTAAAAAGCGTAAGTTATCCCAATGCCAAAAGCAGGCATTTGGTTGGGATGGCAAGAATGTTGGTTGATAAATTTGGCGGTGAAGTTCCAGATAACATGACGCAACTGACAATGCTACCGGGAGTCGGGCGCAAGACGGCTAATGTAATTCAAGCAGTTTGGTTTGGTAAATCCACGATGGCAGTAGATACCCACGTATTTAGAGTTAGCCATCGGTTAGGCCTCGTTCCCAAGACAGCTACGACACCTCAAAAAGTTGAAGAGTATTTGGTGAAGCATATTCCGGACGAAGATATTCCGAAGGCTCATCATTGGTTGTTATTGCATGGCAGATATGTTTGTCAAAGTCAGAAACCGAAGTGTAGCCAATGTGAATTTGAAAAGATTTGTCCCAAATTGATCAAGAATAGTAAATTGGAATAACGATGGATGCAGAAAGAATATTGAAGTATTTACAGACCCTTGCCGCAAATAATAACCGTGAATGGTATCAGGAGCATAAGGCAGAATATCAAACCATCAGAAGCGATTTTGAAGAAGGGGTGGCTAAAGCTATCGCTCAGTTTAGTCGTTTTGATCATGAAATAGCCCATCTGAAGGTAAAGGATTGTACTTACAGATTCAATCGTGATACACGTTTTTCGCCGGACAAGTCACCATATAAGAATCATTTGGGTGCCTATATCTGTGCCAAAGGCAGGAAAGCCCTTCGCGGCGGATATTATCTTCATTTGGAACCGGGACATTGCCTGATAGCCGTAGGTAGCTATTGGTTACCGACAAACATTCTTACATCATGTCGAAATGAGATAATGGGTAATATCGATGAATGGCGACGCAGTGTGGAAACAGGACTATTTGTCAAGATGTTTGGTTATCCCAACGAAGGAGATTGGGAAACTTCGGATAAGGGCTTTGGGTTAGCAGCACTTAAAACCTGTCCTACGGGTTTCCCAAAAGATTATAAATATATAGAGTATCTGAGGATGAAAGATTATTGTTGTTGGCATAGAGTAGCCGATAATTTCTTTGAGGGTGACGGCTGGTTGGCTGAAGCCGCAAAGATATTTCAGGTTGCCAAGCCGATGATGGATTTTATGAACAGCGTTATTGACGACTACGAGTAGAATGGGCGCAGATTCGTTCTCTTTTAAGCAATTTATAGTCAGGCATGACCGGTGCGGCCAGAAGGTTGGTACGGATGGAGTGTTGATAGGCTCTTGGGCTAAAGGTGGAAAGCGTGTTTTGGATATCGGTACAGGTTCAGGATTAATTGCTTTGATGATGGCCCAACGTTTTTCGTATGCCGAGGTTTGTGGAATAGAAATTAATGATGAGGCTTACAGACAGGCGTGTGAAAATGTAAATATGAGTCGGTTCGCATCTCAAATCTCTTTAGAGAATTGTTCATTACAGTCGTTTGTTCCATCTTGTACGTTTGATTCTATTGTAAGCAATCCTCCCTTTTTCGTTGATTCGCTAAAAGCTCAAGATATAAAAAGAAATTACGCACGCCATACTGATAGTTTGAGTTTTGAAGAATTGATTTCTCATTCGGTGCGTTTAATGGATAATGCCGCTTATTTCTCAATGATTATTCCCACTGACTATATCGAACAGATATTATCTGTTGCCGCTACACATGGCTTACGCTTGAGTAGGCGGTGTGATACAAAGACCGTGGAAAGGAAAACTCCTAAACGCAGTTTGTTGGAACTTACGAATAGGCGGGATATAATTTTCATGCATGAAGTCCAAGTCCTAAATACTGCTGACGGACAACGCAGTGACTGGTATCAAAAACAAACTTCTGATTTCTACCTTTAGTATTTGAATAAGGCCATTGCACCCATTTTCATATATTTTGCTACAAAAAGCTATTGTAAGTCTGTAAAACTTCTCAATGACACACAATTTCTATACTTAGATTTATAGCAGTCAGGTAAACATTTTCGTTATATAAAAGTTAAGGGCTGAAATCCTCTCTTGGATTTCAGCCCTTTTGTTACTTTTGTTTTTTCGACAACACTCAATAGCATGGGCAAAAGTATACATTTCTCTCTGCGTTTCCTGTGGCATTTGCGGGAGCCCCGCAAGTCTCCCAAGGTTTTCTGTAGCGTTTACGAGAAATGCTTATTTGATTAGGGGGGGCAAAAAACAACAAGGAGTTGCCTATTTAGAGACAATACCGCAAGGAAAATTATATAGTCGTCCCTTAAATAGGCTATTAATATCTGATATCCAGTAAATTAACACACATATCCTTTTGATAAATCTGCAAGATTTCTTATCTTTATGGTAAGAAACTTG
>CAUURC010000059.1:0-18052 GCA_963547405.1 uncultured Prevotella sp. | reverse complement strand
TACAAAAAACTAACGAGATTACCAACTTTTAAAAGGACTTTATTAACCCGAACTCGCGTATATCCTTGGAAAGAAAGTCATTTCTTATTAAACTTTGCTTGTCCTCCATAGGAGAAAACCACTTTTGCGTAATTCTTCTCTTCCCCCCGCAGGAGAAAGCCATTTTATGAAAAAGAAGGAGACGCCAGAGAAATATTTCAAGAAAAAGCAGAAAAGTTCAATTATTTTTTGACTTTTGTTGCGTTTAATCGTATTAGAGTTGTAACGTCATTCAAAAATAACCATGCAACAAGTTCATCCAAGTATCGTTCAACGCTGCTGTCAAGGCGACAAAGAAGCCTTCAGCTGTGTGGTCGAGCAATACCAAAGAATGGTATTCTCGCTCACACTCAAGCTGCTTTGCGACGAAGACGAGGCCATGGATGCTGCACAGGAAACCTTTATCCGTATATGGTTGAATATAAATGATTATCAGGAACAGCGAACTCGCTTCTCCACGTGGATACATTCCATCGCAACGCATATCTGTCTGGATCGGTTGAAACAAAAACGACGACAGATGCCGATGCCCGAAGATGAAAGAGTACTCACGACTTACCTTGCCAACAAAAACCCAACTCGCCAATTAGAGAATAAAGAGTGGATTTCCATTGTCAAGACACTGGCCGAAGGATTAAGCGAAAAACAACGACTCGTCTTTACACTTTCACATCTCGAAGGGTTAGATTCTGCAGAGATTGAGCAAGTAACAGGGTTAGACGCGAAGCAAATTAAAAGCAATCTTTACGTTGCACGACAGCATATCAGAGAACGACTAAAACGATTAGGTTATGAATCAAATGAATAAACTTTTCAATCGCTTACAAAACGAGCCGGTGCAAGTCCCCAAGGATTTTACAACCTTAATCATGGACAGGCTTCCCGACCGGCAAAACATGAAACCCTCACAGAAGCAGAAGACACCCTCTTGGCTCATAGCCTTGAGAATCATAAGCACCTCGGCTGCAATATTCTGCATCGTGCTCGGCATAACATGCTACCAGGGCGGTGCTCCCGTAACATCTCTGACTGAAAACAGAACCGCATATACCCACGAAAATACCTTGGATATTGTGCGCGCAAGTTTCCAAAAGCAAAATAACCTCAGTTACACCTCCATAAAAACCATGCTCAATGAAAACCATTAAGTTATATCTCCGGCTCCTTGCAGGCATTATTCTCATCGCCTCTTGTGGAAATCAGCAAGTAAAAATGAGAACCACCATCAACACGGACGGCACGTGCGTGCGTGAAGTGAGTTATGAAAATAAAATGACCAAAGCCAAAAGAGATAGTCTTTGGAAAGGTAATCAACCGCACTGGTCTTATCCCATCCCGGATTTTCTATGCGTCGACTCGTTGAAAGACGGTCAGACAGATATCAAAGGCGACACCGTTATTACCCGCTTTCGTCAAGAATACGGCTCGGTAGAGGAAATGAGTGCCCACACGCCGCTACGTTTGGGAAGCGTTCCACTGAAGTCCGTTGCCCATTTGGAAAAGCATTTCTATTTCTTCTATACGGAATACGTTTTTTCTGAAACTTTCAAGAGCCTAAGAGACAAATACCTTATCCAACCGGAAAAGTATGCCGACCCAAAGACCATTCAATATTGGTTCACTGGTGAGCCCAACCTTCTCGAAGGAATGAATGGTGCGGAAGCCTCTTCAAAACTCAAAGAAATAGAACCGCTTGTCACCAACTGGATCAACGACAACATCGCTTCCGTTGCATTTAATTTCATTGCTCAAAACTATGACTCCATCGTTAATCCTCCCCTATCCAAAGAAGAGTTTCTTTCTCGAAAAGATTCTCTCATCAAATTCTACATCAATAAAGGCGAAGACGCGCTCATAACCACAAACAAGACTTTCGCGGCGTTCTTCCATTCCGAGGCGTATGCTCCTTTCTTCGACGAAGATTCGCCACTTGGCGCCGCATTGAGCAAACTCATCATTGAGCAAATACAGCCCTTCACCCTGAATATCCCTTACACGCTTAAAATGCCCGGAACCATTTATGGCGCTACCGGTGGCGCATATATAACCAACAACATAATCACGTTCTATCTTACAGGTGAGCGACTTATTCCGCAAGACTATACGCTTACGGCCACCTCTCGCGTAACAAACATCTGGGCCTACATGCTGACAGCCCTCGTCATTCTGTTGGCCATCGGCAGTTTTTGGCTGAAACGGAAAGCTTAATTTATCAGAATCATTAACTATAAAGCATGAAAAAGTTTTTTTGCACAACATTTCTACTGCTACTACAGCTAAGTTTAATAGCCAAAGAAGCGGTAACCATCTCCGTTGAGGAGAATGTAGAACTCATGAGTATTCTTGCCAGAACCTCCGGATTCCGTGAATATAATATGAGTCAAGGTATACAATATTGCATAGATGTCGACAAATGGTTTGGTCAACACAAAAACCATCCTGCCGTTGCCTATATGCAACAACTACGTAAAAACTATGGCATTTCCTATGACGCAGTCGCGTCGATGGCAATCTCACTTGAATGCGCTCATGGAAAGGTCAGCCTACTCCCTATCGAAAAGAACCTTCTTGACAAACGTTGGGAAAACGTTTCTTTAGACACATTTCTTGTCAAGCTGAACAGTTTTTATAACGACACTCACTTCCATGACTTCTATCTCCGGCACATAGAGCTGTATAATCGCACGGTGGACAAAGTCAAGCAAGATGTATTGGCAGACTTCGATAAAGCATGGTATGACCGCTTCTATGGCAAAAAGATTAAAACTACTTTCCACGTCATCATGGGAATGACGAATGGTGGTGGCAACTATGGCCCAACACGTCAGCTGAAAGGAGAGCAAGAAGAGCCCTTTGCGATCATGGGATACTCTGTTGATAAAAAAGGAGAATTCAATCCGGCATGGTTCAAGCCTACACTGATCCATGAATTCAACCATTCGTTCATCGACTGTGCAAAATTAGACTCTGCTAAAACACGCCATATCGGTCAGGAACTCTTGAATTTAAGCTACCCTATGATGGCAAATCAAGCCTATACCAACGGAGAAACGGTATTGGAGGAATCAATCGTAAGAGCTGCCGTCATCTTATATATGGTGCAACACAACGCAGACAAGAAAGCGCTTGCAGACGAAATGCGTGAGCAGATTCAGAGAGACTTCAAATGGATGCCCGAACTGGTGATGGCCTTACGAAGCTACGAACAGCAACGCAAACAATACAAAACCTTTGATGATTTTGTACCAAAGGTGTTTGAAATATTACAAAACTATATTGATAAGGAAAAGGCAAGAATCCAACAAGCATTGGATTAAGCCAAAAAACTACCATTGACAAGGAAAGGAATAGGGCAAGAAAAAACATTACCCAATAAAAAAACTATACTTTGACAGAGTTTTTTACGCTACGACAGAAACCAAAAGATAACGTAAAGTTGCACGTAGTACTTGACTCTATCAACAAAAAGACAACGTAAATTTGCACGTAATACTTGACTCTGCCCAACAATATTTCTTTATGAAATAATCTTACAATTCTCTTTAAAAAGTGCCATTATTTCCTGCAAAAAGTTTTTTGCCGACAAATACGCGAGTATTTCGCGTATTTGTTATTTCACTATCTATCAACTACTTACAGGCTTCCGGGCTATCATCAAGCCTCCATAACAACGTAAAAGGGCAGCTATTGACCATCAATAGCTGCCCTTTTACATGCTCATAGTGCTGCTTTGAGCACGCAAAAGCTATGCTTTGAGCCATTAAAAGCTACGCTCTGAGGCGCGAATACCAATCTATCAAGTATTTACAATTCCCTTTCGCATGATTCAAAAGGAGACTTTTGCACTTTTCTAATGCTAAAAGGGGGACGTAATTCGGTCGGTTTCTCATGATAAAAAACTTACATTTTCTCGACCATGCCATTAGGATTGTTGCCAATAGTCCAAATTGCGTAATTCTATATCTGCCACATAGATTTACCGTATTCTTATTCTTGAGCCGGCAACAAAAGGTCGTTGCAACTTTTCTATCAGACTTTTTTACGTCCGGCATTAATAACCAAGTATTCATAACGAAGAGATTTAAGGTAAAAAAAAGAAACTTTTAAACGCTAAGAGGCCTGCTTTCGCAACACGAAAGCAGGCCTCTTGAAAATATTTTAAACGCGTTTTGTCTTATTTAACGAGCACTACAAGATACTTACTAGTGCTCCAGAAGAGGTCGGGATTAGTAATTCGCAAAGTATATTGCTTATTACCATCGCGTGTCAGTGTGTAACTGCTTGACGGATGAGTTGTCAGAATCTTGGCAGACTTAGAGTAGAGGTTGATAACTTTGTCTACCCGAATGTCGATTTTGGTAAAATAGCTCTTGTTGAAATTCGACTGTAATACTTTGCCATTTTCAATAATGCGCTGATTCTTCAACTCTTTTTTCGTACCGAATACGTACCATGCGGTATTCAGTTGCTTGTCTTGCGAACTGATTGTCTGGCTCTTGGCGTTGCTTTCTGCCGTAAGACTTGAAACATCAGTGTTCAGATTGTTGATGGTTTCGTCCAATTCGGTGATATGGATATCCTTGGCGTCAAGTTCACTACGGAGCTGTTGCAATTGCTCATCTTTATCATTAAGTTGCTTAACAAGGTTTTCAATCGTTGTTTTGAATTGTTCGCCGTGGATGCTACTTTCACGAAGTTGCTTCTGAAGTTTGGCAATCAACTCACGGTTGCGCTTCATTGCGTTGGAGATAAACTTAATATTCTCTCTGATTTGCTGTGACTTGTTGGCGCCCTCGCCGTCTTTCACGATGCTCACGCGGTTTTCTGCTTGGTTGATTTCGTTGAAACCTTCCTGAATCTCATTGAGGGTCCCTAACATTTCATTTATCTCAGAGTCCTTCTGATCAAGGACTTTCTGCAGGGAATCCGCCTGTGCGAGATTATCAGTGCTGGGTACTACCTTTTCTTGTTTACAACTATTAAATGAGAGTAGTGCTGCACCACCCATCATTACGTAAATCAATAACTTTTTCATCATGTAATTCGATTTATAGTTCTTTATTCTTTTTATGATCATTCCCTCCAAGGATAATAACAATTTCTCCCCGTGGTTCAGTCTCTCTAAAATGTTCTATTACTTCTTGAAGGGTACCGCGGACATGTTCTTCATGCACCTTTGATATTTCACGGGCTACGCTCACAGGTCTCTCTGCTCCGAAATATTCGGCAAACTGCTGCAGAGTCTTCAACAAACGATAGGGCGATTCGTAGAAAATCATTGTACGCTGCTCTTCTGCCAGTTGCCTTAACATAGTCTGCCGGCCTTTCTTCTGGGGTAGAAAACCTTCAAAACAGAAGCGGTCGCACGGCAGTCCTGAGGAAACAATAGCCGGAATACAGGCGGTGGCTCCGGGCAAAGTGACAACGGTTATACCTGCTTTCGATGCTTCGCGGCTGAGCAAAAAGCCCGGATCGCTTATTCCCGGCGTGCCCGCATCACTGATCAGTGCTATGGTTTGTCCCCCTTTGAGTCGTTCAATGATGCCAGCAGTGGTTCCGTGTTCATTGAATTTATGGTGTGACATCAGATGGTTTTTGATATCGAAATGCTTCAGCAGAATCCCTGAAGTACGCGTATCCTCTGCCAGAACCAAATCCGCTTCTTTAAGAATACGGATGGCGCGCATCGTCATATCTTCCATATTTCCGACCGGCGTAGGTATGATATATAGTGTACCCATATGATAGCAAAGATAGTTAAATAAAAGACACCTCCAAAAAAAAGCGGACATTTCTTTGCAATTTTTAAATCCTATTCGTATTTTTGTAATCATATTGTAAGAATAAGATAACCTCTTTATACGCATGATAAATGAAAATATTGCCGGCGAAGCTCATCGTCCGGGAAGAATAGAAGTGGTTTGTGGTTCCATGTTTTCAGGAAAGACAGAAGAACTCATAAGACGTATGAAACGAGCGAAGTTTGCACGGCAATCCGTTGTTATCTTCAAGCCGGCCATTGATACGCGTTATTCGGAAGAGGATGTTGTAAGTCACGATAAAAATTCCATACCTTCTACTCCTATCGATTCATCGGGCAGCATTTTGCTGCTATCTTCAGGCATAGACGTTGTCGGCATAGACGAAGCTCAGTTTCTTGACGACGGCTTGATAAGCGTATGCAACGACTTGGCCAATCGTGGCATACGGGTCATCGTGGCCGGGCTCGATATGGACTATAAAGGCATACCTTTTGGCCCGATGCCCGGATTATGTGCCATTGCCGATGAAGTGACCAAGGTGCATGCCATCTGTGTCAAGTGTGGCAATCTGGCCTATGTGAGCCACCGTTTGGTAGCCGACGATAAGCGAGTGCTGCTGGGCGAGCAAGCTGAATATGAGCCATTGTGCAGAGAATGTTACCAAAAAGCTTTGAAGGAGGATATGAATCATGAAGCAGGAAATCACCTTTGACAAATTCATCCGATGGGCCGGCATAGGACTCCTTGTTGTGGTTATCCTTTTGTTAGTCAATTACCTCGGCAATGTTCTTCTGCCGTTTTTTGTTGCTTGGTTATTGGCTTATCTGCTATATCCCGTTGTCAAGTTTATTCAATTCAAGCTAAGGGTAAGGATTCGCGCCATTGCCATCGTCATAGCTATGCTTATGGTGCTGGCCGTCATTGGACTTGTTACCTATCTGATTATTCCACCGATGATTGAACAGTTTGACAAACTGGGAAAATACTTGCAACAGTGGGTTTCCACCACTACGCATACGAATGATATTACGGCAACGATTTCTCAATGGATTCAGGCTCATCAGGTAGAGGTAGAGCGTTTTTTCAAGAGTAAGGACTTCGCCGACGCCGTGAAAACGGCCATGCCGAAAGTATTCTCTTTTGTTGGTCAGACCGCAAGTGTTATCATGAGCATCATAGCCTCCATGATAACCCTACTCTACATGTTCTTTATCCTGCTCGATTATGAAGTTCTCACTACAAATTGGATTCGTATTTTCCCCAAGAAAAATAGACCATTCTGGAACGAACTGATACAAAGTGTGGAGCGCGAGCTCAACAACTACATCCGTGGGCAGGGCATGGTAGCCCTTTGTATGGGTATCATGTTCTGTATTGGCTTTACAATCATTGATTTTCCAATGGCCATTGGCTTGGGCATTTTGATTGGAATTCTTGATCTTGTGCCCTATCTCCATACTTTCGCGCTCATCCCAACCGCGTTTCTCGCCATGCTCAAAGCAGCCGATACCGGACAGGACTTCTGGTGGGTATTCGGTGCGGCCGTGCTGGTATTCTGTATCGTGCAGGTCATTACGGATTTTGTGGTGACGCCAAAGATTATGGGCAAAGCCATGGGGCTTAATCCCGCCATCTTGCTGTTGAGTCTTTCCGTTTGGGGCGCGTTGCTTGGATTCATTGGATTGATTATTGCCTTGCCACTCACCACGCTCCTTATCGCCTACTGGCAACGCTATGTGACGAAAGAGCGTACCGTTGATTCTTCCCAACAAGTGACGGATGAAAGCGAAGAATAATCATGCTATATCTTGATGTGGACAAGACAACTTCGCAGGAAAAGGCAACTAATATTGAAAAAAGCAAATGAATAATTTGCAAGAATAAAAAAAACTTACTACCTTTGCACACGCTTTCGGAAAGGAAGCAAGCGTTGATCCGCTAGCTCAGTCGGTAGAGCACAACACTTTTAATGTTGGGGTCATGGGTTCGAGCCCCATGCGGATCACAAAACAGTAAAAAGGGGATTCTTTCGAGAGTCCCCTTTTTTATTATATCCACTATGTTCGCCAAAAACAACCACGCTTGGTAAAGAAGGCTGTTACCAGTAAGGCAGCCGCCGTGAGTATCACTCCTTGCATGAAACCCAGCCATGCGTTTTGCTCAAAGTATTTCATCAAAGCCGCAAGACCTGTTAAATTCAACACCGGCATCACCAATAGTTGAGTCGATACATAAGCTATCATCGGATTCTGCCCGGCATATCCCAATGGCAGCGTAATCCACTTACAACGGTATATGTCGCACACAATGGTAAAGGTGATAAAAAGCAGGAAAGCCAAACCCGACGTAATGAAATAATAACTGTAAGTAGAACTGCTTTTCCGAACACCACCCTCGTATGCTTCGAACACCAATCCCAGTAGTAAAAGATAAGCACCGGCCCAGAAAAGTCGTGACCACAACTTATGATTCTCGCCACCGACATGAGGCAGCAAGCGCCATAATAGTGCTAAAAGAATGATTGTTCCGCTCAAATTGAACAACAGCGAACGTGTATACAGGCCGTATAGATTGAGTATCATAAGCAGAACCGGCACGATAGCCAGACCTACAACATAGATATGACGATCAGTTGTAGCTTCTTTGTCATTGGCTTGCAGTGATTGCAACCAGTCTTTAAGGAAATCACCGGTAAACATTCCGGGTATCACAATAAACAGATACTTCAAGTAAACCATCTTATAAGCCCAGCCGACTGGCGTAAACTCAAAAACGACATGATTCCACGACGCTTCGCTTTTGCTGCCTAACATCAATCCCATCAATATAGGCAAAATAGCTATACGACATAGACGATGATTGATGGTTGCCATATAGATAAGCGAACCGAACAGAGCCATATTGGCCAAGACCAAAAGGATAATATTGCTATCGTACAAGCTGAAAGGTTTGCCGTTTGCATAAGTAGCGGTAAGCAGCATCCATAACATAACGGCATAGGCTATCGTGCGGACTGACAACTGAATACGTTTAGGCCATTGCGCAGGAAAACGCATGAACATGGGGAAAAGTAGCCCAAAACCAACCAATGCCATCAGCCATGAATGCACGCTTTGTGGCGATGAAATGAAAAAAGGATAAAGATGTTGGCAAACAACAGCAAACACGATGAGCCGAAAGAAACGCAACAGGATGTCTTTCAGTACCTGTCGTCGAGACATACCTTTTTCCAATTTACTGCCGATGGAGAAAGGAAAAGCCGCTCCCATGGCAAACAGGAAGAACGGAAAAACCAAATCTACCCATGTAATGCCATAGAAAGACTCATCAAAAAGAAAGTTGGAACGAGGCCCTTCCTGCGCATGATACATCCAAGCAGGCAGCACACCAAACACAATACCGCTCGATAAGACCATCGTCAGGATGGAATAGCCTCTGAAAGCGTCTAACGACAATGCACGCTTCTGTTCTTTTTTCATATTTATTCTGATATTAATCCATTCGTTATGAAACAAGCTGTTTTATACGATAAGAAACAACTTCCTTCCTCGTTATTTTCCAACAACCGCACGAAATGGTGAAGCCGGCAGTTCTGCATTGTTAAACAAGTTGCCTTCCATATAGTTACGAAAACAGTAACGCACCTCAACAGGATGTGCTACAGAATCGTTCCACACCTTTACTCGTGCCGAACTATTGATGATTTCGGCTTCTGCCGGATAGACTTTTCCTGCAGAATCGACCAGTTCAAACCCTTTTAAACGTTGGTTTTCGGGTATCAGTCCATCCTGTCCATAATCGAATGTCACCTCTACAACATTGTCTTTCAACTGACACGAGCGATAAATAGGCCCAGAAAACAGGAATCCTTCACGATTGTAAGTTTTGGCTAAAGCCCAATAAGCCAACCGCTCTCCTACCCTAATTTTATAAGGTGGATGAATACATAATTCGTTTCCCGCATCAGTTATGGTTACCATTCCTACGTTAGGAACCTCCGACAGCAGCTCCAACTGGCACTGTCGGAACCACGCACAGCCCAAGTTATCTTTGCCGTCTGAACGGTATGGAGCGATCTGAACATAATAAATGGGCATATTTACATTGTTGAAGAAACTGCGCCATTGGCTTGCCATAGCCGGAAAGAGGCGTTTGTAAAGCTGTGGAGCTGCCGAATTACTCTCACCTTGATACCATATCACACCACGCACAGGGAAACCTTTCCACGGATTGACCATGGCATTCCATAGCAAAGTGGGCGTACCGGGTACCCAATCAAATTTCTTTTGGTTTACGTCTGGCAGTTTCACCTCGTTAAATCTTTCGAGTGTTTCACGGCTCATCCATGCTTCTATCTTCGACGCGCTCCACGAACAATGAATTAATCCTACAGGCACGCTAATCGTTTTCTGTAATAAGTTACCGAAAAAGTAGGCCGTTGCGCTGAAATCTCCTACCGTTTTGGGCGACAGTTCCTGCCATTCGCCGGTAACACCTTCGGTTTTCGGGTGTGTACTCCAGTCGCGTTTAACGGTAAAAAGACGCAAGGCACGACGGGCGTCGGCCGACACGATATGCGATTGTGAGCCATAAACAGGCTGTCCGCGAAATCCTCTTACCGGCATTTCCATATTCGATTGCCCCGAGCAGAACCACACTTCCCCGATTAATATATTCTTCAGCGTCAGCTCATCTCCATCCGAAAACTTGATGCTATATGGGCCACCAGCCACCGGAGTAGCGACACCGATACGCCAATGTCCGTTGGCATCGGTAACAGTTGATAGTTTTTTTTGATTCCACGAAGCTACAACGGTCAGTTTACAATTAGCTTTTGCCGTACCGGTAAATATAACCTCGGATTGTTGTTGCAGCACCATATTATCGCTCCAGATAGAGGTTAGGCTCACTTTAGCCTGCAATTCGCTCACGAGACAGGCCGTCCAAAAGAGGCATAACAAGGTTATCGTTCTTTTGATTGCTTTCATTTGCGTGGTACAGCTTGTTGATAAACATTGCCGAAACGATCAGTAACTCGTACCTCAATTCGTGCTTTCGCATTGTGAGGTGTGGCACGGAAGAGATGTTTGGTAGGCAAAGCAGATATCCAGCTTTGCATTTCCTTCTTATGCTCGCTTACCATTTGTTTGGCAAAAGGATCAATACCTTCATATTGCTTCATCTCCCCCATTACCTTGCCATTCTCCAACCATTCCACTTTCCACTGCTTATCCCAGTTCCATACATTGGCAATAAAATCCTTGGCATACTCCTTTACCATTCCCGGTGCGTATACACGCATCTGGTGTTCTTTTCCATAACCGGCACTCTTGTAATACCATTTCACTTTGTTGCCATGCACTTCATACACGCCATACCCCTGCGGAGTGCCGTCAAGACAGGTATTTGTATACCACCATGTGCCACAAACTGCTCCTGCGTTATGTTCCATTTGGTGATCGTTGAATATAACATTGGCATTGGTATGGAGATGTCCGGTCAGAAAATGGGTTTCATAACCATCCAAAAGCTTGTAAAGCGCGTCAGCATTGGTCGTTTCACCAGCCAGCATCATATAATCATACTCAAATGGCCGAGCCTTTTCGGTAATACGTGTAGGGATATGAGCAGCCACAAAAACAAGCGTTCCCTTGGGTACATACGACAGATCTTGCTCTAACCACTGAAGAGTTTTCTCATCAACATATCCTATATAGAAGTTTTCACGGCCAAGATAGAAGTTATTGTTGATAACAATATAGTGGGCGTTTCCTTTGTTAAACGAGTAACAAGTTGGTCCGAAGTAATCCTCTATGGTACGATAAGAAGTTTCGTGTGCACGGCCATTCGCGTCGATGTCATGATTTCCGATGACCCGATAGACCGGAAAACCCAGTCTTTCAGTCTGACTGACATAGTCGTTGAAAAACAATTTAGGCGTATCCCAGAATATATCACCACACGTAATGGTAAAAATATCACGATCAGGATAGCTTTCTGCCGTTTTCTTGCAATCGTCTATAATCGGTGCATACTTAGCCCAATGTTCCTTTTTACCTGCCTGAACATCGGCTTCCATAATCATCAGGTGACGATTATCACCCTTCGGATTCTTCTTTAATTTGAAATTATACACCCTTTGCGCACCTGTCGGATCTATTTCGTGATAAAACAGCGGTATGCTTCGCTTGCATTCTGTGAGATAGCCTGCCGGAGTTGAGATGTAAACAAATCGCGCACCTCCAACATTGGGCAAATGATAAACCCCATTTCTATCGGTCTTGACACATCGTATACCATCGGTCACTACCACATTAGCAATGCCCTTACCTTCACAAGTTACCGAACCGGTCAACTCGTAACAACAATCAGCCTGTTCGTTTTCGTTTAAAGCTTCTTTCAAAGCATCCCACCATCCGTGATTAATGATATGAACAATGTCGAAAATCATAACGCCATCCGACTCTTTCAAGTTCATTCGTACAGCTTTCTTAAACTGATTCACATCTTTCTTATAGTCTTCTACGTACAAACCTCCGTAAAAAGGTTTAGCTCCCTGCAGCAAATAGCGGGTATATTTACATCCTCCTTCCACACAAAGATATTCACCCGACGAAAATTGGCTGTCGGTTTCGTTCTTATGTATACCCGAAGAATGGTAGTAATCGTCTAACGTAACGTTCCAATAGTAGTTGCCATTGGTATAAAAGTCGAATAATTCGGCATAGCCATATTGCTTGTATTGGGGTGTAGCCCAATTGAAATCTTTCGATACGTCGTACTTTTGGCTGGCCCAGTTCACCCCTACTTCAAAGTAAGTCGGATACCATGCGCCGGTATATGTGGCCAACAGTCGCTTCGGATTAATCTTCTTGATGGCCGTGCGTACATCCTTAACAAAGCCATAGATAACAGAAGCACGCCATTCCAACCATTTTTTATAATATGGCCCATCTACACGGTTAACCTTTCCCTTGTCATCGAGTTTCCATTCGTAAATATCTTCGGGATATTTATTGAGCTTCTTGCCAATATATTTCTCAAAAATAGCTCTTGAAGCTGGTGAAAAATCAGATTCTATACAATCAAAACGAGCACGGTCTAGCATGATTCCATCGACATTGTATTTACGCAATACCTCTTTAATGATATTGATTTCGTAACGTTGCACCTCCTTCAGAGCTGGATTGAGAAACATAGTCATCTTATTGGTTATCTCGGTAACAGGTGTCAATCCGCGCTGAGGAACGTAGTTGATTGATTGCCATTGCTTATGTTTATCGTAGATAGCTCCTCTTTTAAAGCCATTATGTCCGTCTGCAAAGATATTCATTCCAGCAAAAATGGTCATCCCATACTTATGTGCTTCGTTGACAAATAAACTGATAAAGTCGAAATCAGGACGTGTGAAACCTTTCCATTCCTTTTTCTGTGCGGCATATTTACTGGGATAAAGCACCTCACCGGAATTGTCTTTGATATCCAATACCAAATGCGTAATGCCGATTTCATGGCATTTGGCCACGTAATAACGAATGGAATCGGGATAGCTGAACCGTTCGAAATTGGCCGAACAGTCTAACCACATAGTCTTGGTTTTAGCCGCAAAAGCCACAGAAACCATGACCAGTAGTAATAAAATAACAGAAAAGAGTTTTTTCATTGCTAAAGAATCTATATATAAAATTTTGTTATTGTTGTCTTATTGAATTGCTTTTGTTATGCCTTCCTTGGCATATTGCCACTGATGGGCCTTCTTCAGGTGAATCATATCGAAGAGGAAATAGCCATCGCAAGCATCCATACAGGCCTTGACAGAATTGACGATGGCTTGATTTTCTTGCTCTTGCGTAGCCTTATTGTTGGTATCCCAGTTACCAACATCGGGACCACCAACTACCAACGGACAGGCATTTTTGATTCTTGCCTTAGCCAAAGAACAAAATCCCTGCATCGTCCATTCACTATTACCATACACACGCAGTGGAGAAGCGTATGCACCTATCAGCATTTGATCCATCAAGACAGCGTAACCATAGTCTTTATATTGAGAAGTAGCCCAAGTAAAGCTATTGGATGTATTGTAAGTTGGTGCTGCCCAGTTCACGCCTACTTCGTAATAAGTAGAATACCAGCCACCTACATAAACACCAAACTTGATGGAAGGATTGACACTCTTGACAGCTTCTTTGGCCTTTTTCATGAACTCACAGATTGTTTTCGCCCTAAATTCTAACCATTTTTTTAGGTATGTAGGATAACTTACAGGCAAATGTGCAGCCCCTGCCGGCAAGATATCTATCGGGAAATTGGCAACTCTTGTACCGATATATTGTTCAAACAACTTTCGAGATTGTTCCGAGAAATCAGCTTGCAGATCTAGATAACGACCTCTATCCAAGATAATACCATCTATATTATACTTGGCCAAATCTTTCAAAAGGTTGCACAAGAATTGTTGAACATCAGGATTTGCCGGATTCAGAAACTTGGTACTCTCATCTGTATCCATCACACTAACGACACCTTGTTTGGTATTCATACGCGTTGCCCATTGCTTTTTGGAAGCATCACGATAGAGCATGCCCGTTCCGCCATGAATGGTATTGCCGCCCACAAAAGTATTAATGGCGGCATGTATACGCAGTTTCTGTTTGCGAGCTTCGTCTATAAAGGCCTGTAAGTAATCCCATGTAGCCGTTCGATCAACCTTAGTAAAGCCCGAAGCAAGCCAGGCGTATTGATATTTCACCTGATCAACCACTGATGTATGAAACAAAACATCGCCCGTAGTAGGCCGAACATCAACCACGATATCGGTAAATCCGGCATCTTTAGCCAATGCAAGATCGCGTGCTATATTCTCTTTGCTATTGGCAAAATCAGGGAAATTGGCTGCTGCGTCAATCCAAATATACCTTGGTTTGCCTTCAAATGAAGGTGTTGGTGGCGCAGGAGGTTGTGTTTTTCCTCCTGTATCTCCCCAATAATCTTTAGGATCTTTCGAGCCACACGCACATAATACCGTCAGCAACAGGCAGACCAAGCCCAAGAAAGTCAATAGTTTTCTCATCATTTTCGTTTGTTTAGGAGTTTTAGTTTTCAACTTGATTTTCCTAAAAGAGAATGAAAAGAGTCATGTCATAACTCAAAAATAGAGTCTGACATGGCTCTTTTAGTTCTCATCGTTACAATCTGAACTTAAGAGTATTCACTTTTATATTGAATCACTCATCCGGTATCTATTAAATATCATAGATCAAGACAGTCGCAACGTATACAACCAACATATCCATTGGTGAACATGAAGTAAATATAGAGGTAGTAGCCGTCAGAAGAAACGCGGAGGGCCACGTCACCTGTTCCGTTTGCATTCTGCACACCGGCAGCCTTACCGCCATAATTTCCATTGATGTTCAACCCACTTTCTCCGAAATTGAGCGGTTGATTACTCAATGTTCCTGCTCCCATGTCAAACAAATAGATATTATCGTCTCTGCCCCATGTAAATGAGTTGACAGAATTAGACAACACATAACTTGCCTTGTTGAACACAACATAATCTACTGCATTCTGTATCCAGTTACCACTAATTTCGGGTCCATGTGCTTTAATGGTATTGTTTTTACCATCAAACCAGCTAAGATGTCTTGGTGTAGCATAATAAGCTGCCAAGTAATCGCTCTGAATATTGGTCGGATCGGTGTAAATCAGGTCCGCGTTGTTACCCCAAGAAGCCAATCCCTGTGCAGTAACGAAAGTAGGCGTTGCCGAAACCAACTTACCTTCTTTCACCTGCCAACGAGCAAACTGACCGGCAGTTCCCTGGCAAGGCACGGTAATAATGGCATCGCTTTCGAGTGAACCGATTACTGAAAGTTTACGGCCCATTGCGACGTTAGAAGCATATTCAATATACTTTTCTGGTGTACCGCTTACGCCTTTCACACGCCATACGGTAAAGTCGGCACCCTTTCCTCCGCACAGATTGTTGAAAAGAATATTATTATCATCGTCGGCCGTAACATAGAAGTTAGTCAAATTTCCGGCAAACTGACTGATATTTATGTTTCCTACAACATCACCGGTTTTGGCATTGAGATAAATGGCTTTGGCATTAGCTCGTTCATTCAGTACCAAATAATTGTCGATAGCAGCGATACCGGTTGTCATGTGCTTGTTTGTTAAGCCCACATCAACGAGTTTTTTAACCCAAAGGAGCTTTGCACTGCTTGGTCTGAGTCCGGAAGCAAGTTTCTGTGGAATCTCTTTCTTCACGGTATAAACAGCCGAAGTGACGCCATCTTGCGCCGTAACCGTTACTTTTACTTCATTGTCATAGTTCAAAGCTGTCTTCGTTGGATCGGGACTAATTGTGGCACCATGCGACAATGACACATCAGCTAACTGTTCTCCAAGATCGTCGAGAGCAACCAAAGCAATGGTCTTTTCAGCCTCTTTGATTACACCTGTAAGTCCTGCATCCTTCAAGTCGTATTTAGTAATGGCACATTCCTTACTCTTTCTTATTTCAGCCACAACCTTATAGTCGCTCTTTGCTCCTGTGGCATCAGTCACAGTAATGGTATTCTCTTTCGTTAAATCCATTTCAAACAACTTCGGTGATACGCTCACATTATTGTCAAGATTGGCAACCACGCGCATTCTGTTCAAAGAAGACTTCTCCAACACCTGATCCGATAAACGTGGATAGTTGTAAGGGAATACTACTGTAATCACCTTGTTTTGATAATCTATTTCACTGCTGAAAGAGTTTTCATCTCTATCATCATTAAAAAACGAGGCAGTAAGATTATTAATTCCGTTACGTTCTACATTGGGATGAAACTCTTCCGGCTCCTGACAGCTAACCATTCCCAAGAAGAGTATCGCACTATAGACGATTGCTAATATTTTAGTTTTCATCATATTTCGGTTTTAAGTTATTTCCATTCATCATATTGTACAGCCAGCTTGTTGTTCTTCAACTCTGAAGTTGGCACAGGAAGCACATAAAGTTTCTGCAAGAACTTACGATCTTGACCATCGCAATCAACATACTCATAGGTACCATTGGCTATTTTCATACCATGACAGCGATAGTTGTTATACTCGATATGAGCCAATTTCCATCGCCGCATATCCCAAAACAGATGTCCTTCATAGGCCAATTCAACCTTGCGTTCCTTACGATAGTCCTTGAACCAGGTTTCACCCGTAGTACTCTTTCCAGGTAAGCCAACACGTGCACGAACGCGGTTCATCAAGCTCTGAGCTTCGCTATACTTATTCAATCTGTAGGCAGCTTCAGCTTTATTGAGCAATACTTCGGCAAAACGAAGTTCAACCCAAGGTTGAGAGCTCTTGACACTCTTGACGTCTGTCAGCGTTTCGTCCATCAACTTGCGCAGAAAATAACCTGTTGTGGTCTTTCCATACGAATAAGGTTGCTCGCGATAAGGCATGAAAGCGCCATTGGTTCCGCCTACACTGCAGTCCATCTTTTTGCCTTTCCATGTACATCCAGCATAGATAATCGTAGCGCCAAATCGAGGCTCAAGATTGGCGTATGGTGGAACCTCAGTAGTTTTTGTATGCCACTTGGTCCAGTCTACAGTCTTTCCATCCTTCGTTTCATAAGTCTCTACCATCTCTTGCGTAGGAGTTCCAAGCCCGCCGAAATCATATCCATCACACTGCGGAACATAATACCGATCGAAAGTGTGGTTAGGTCCGGAATCCTTGTTATAATCAAACTCGATGATAGCTTCCTTATTATGGCCTTTCCAGGCATCAGCATAGTTGGCAACCAAATCGTATAGATTCAGTTTTTCCACCTCACTGGCTGCATCGTAAGCCTCTTGCCATTTTTCTGCGTAAAGCATGGCGCGCGATTTAAAGGCATAAGCGGCACCTTTCGTGATACGCCCTTTGTGAACTGCAGCCCATTCTGCCGGAAGGTTAGCAGCAGCAAAGTCTAAATCTTCTGCGATAAACTTCCACGTTTCCTCTGCAGTACTAATGGCCTTTTCGTTAGAACTGGGCAATTCTTTATAAATAATAACGCCGCCATGACGCTTAGCTAACTGAAAATACAGAAAGGCACGGAAGAATCGAGCTTGGGCTTCCCAACGAGCATTCTCTTCTTTAGAAAATTTAGAATACTGTTTTTGCATCTCCAGGAACTGATTGATCTGTCGGATACTGCCATAAGCAAGATCCTGTGTCCATATATTGTACAGGCATCCATC
>CAUURC010000058.1:0-18308 GCA_963547405.1 uncultured Prevotella sp. | reverse complement strand
ATCGGCGGATTTCCGACGCCCGGCGTGGGCTTGATTTCGCTGCCGACCAGCAGGGACGATTCGTTTACCAACCGGATGATCTCGCATCGGGGGGCGAGATAGCGCTTTAATTCAACTTGATTTTTCTTCATAATTAACTATAGTTTGATGAATAAATTGGTCTTATTTTACTTTTGGCCAAGGTGGCAAAAGGGCATAAAAAGTTGAACAAAGGGAACTCGGTTGAGCCCTTTGTTTATGGGATTTGCACGCTTCTTACGCGCGCGTAGAATAAAGCTTAAAAAATGGTTACACGACGCTAAGTGCGAATGTGTGTGTTAGCAAATTATCCGAAACGGCCAAATATAAAGCGTTAAAAGTTGCGGGAAAACTAATATTTTCCTGCAACTTCCTATTGCTTTGATATGTTGTAGCTGAACTCTTCACAGCTGCAAAGGTATGGAAAGATTCTAAAATTTCCAAATAATCGGGAAAGAAAATGAAGAATCCGTCGCGGCGTAACGGAAAGCGGAAGTAGGTTATGCTTTAGCCTAAATAGCTTTTTCTATCAAAATTTGTCTAAGTGTTTGGTAATCGTTCTTGAGTTCTATGCTCTGCTTGGTTCCTTGCATGAAATTCTGTAATCGCTGTGGTATTGGAATATCTCCGCCAAGAATGTCATCTATTGTTTTTTTGAATTTAGCCGGATGGGCTGTCTCAAGAAAAACACCGATTTCATTTGGCGCCAATTTATCTTTCAAGGCTTGGAATCCGCAAGCTCCATGAGGATCAAGAAGATATTTATTTTTATGATAGCAGCGGTAGATAGTGTCTTTAATCATATCGTCATTATACGCAATACCATTTACGTGCTGTTTTATCTCACTCCAAGAATCTTTAAACAGTTCCTTGATTCGAACGAAATTACTGGGGGCGCCTACGTCCATCGCATTAGCAATCGTCTGAACGCTCGGCTGAGGCTGATAAACTCCCGAAGTCAGGTAGTTGAAGAAAACGTCATTGGCATTATTCGCTGCAATAAATCGCTTAACAGGAAGGCCCATTTGTTGGCCGAACAATCCTGCTGTTATATTGCCGAAGTTGCCGGATGGAGTGCAGAAAACCAGCTCATTCATGCCCGCCGGTATTCGGTTCAGTCTCCTAAGCTGGGCATACGCATAGAAATAATAAAAGGCTTGGGGGAGGAAGCGTGCCACATTGATGGAGTTGGCACTTGTAATGTTGATACGGCTATTCAGTTCTTCGTCCATGAAAGCTGTTTTGACTAATGATTGACAATCGTCAAACACACCATCTACTTCTAATGCCGTAATATTATGGTTAAGTGTCGTAAACTGGCATTCCTGTATTTTGCTCACTTTCCCTTTGGGATAAAGTACAAAAACATGAATACCTTCTACGGCCCAAAAGCCGTTGGCAACAGCTGCCCCTGTATCTCCGGAAGTCGCAACCAACACGTTCATGCCTTTCCTGTCGCCTTGCTCCTTCGTAGCTTTACTTATATAGTATTGCAGCGCACGTGCCATAAAACGGGCTCCAACGTCTTTAAATGCCAATGTCGGGCCGTGGAACAGTTCTAAGGAAAAGATATTATTTTCAACCTCTACAATCGGACAGTCAAAGCTGAGTGTCTGTTTGACGATTTGCGACAAAGCTTCGCTTTCAATATCATCTCCGAAGAATGCCGAAGCAACTTGGAATGCGATTTCATGAAAGGAATAGTTTTCAATATCCTCAAAGAATGATTTGGGCAGCAGTCTGATAACTTCAGGCATATATAGCCCCCTGTCTTCAGCCAGCCCCTTGACTATTGCTTTTTCCAAGGTAGCCTTTGGCGCATTATGGCCGGTGCTATAATATTTCATAATCTAATCTGTTGGTTGTGTAGGTTCTGTATTCATGAAAACTTGCATAAATTGCTGCTGTTTTAATAGTCCGTGACAACCATTCACGCAGCTTATTTCGTCAAAGCAAGTTACCTCGTCGGGCTTTATCCCCCTATGCCAAATAAGAAATGGTACGGGCTCTTTCACGTGGGTTTGGATTTCGACTGGGGTAGGGTGGTCTGGCAAAACGGCAATACAAACCGGTTCTTGCCATTGGCTTACGGCCTTATAAATCGGTTTAACGATTCTTTGATCGAGTGATTCGATGGTTTGCAATTTCAATTCTAAGTTACCGTCATGTCCGGCTTCATCACTGGCTTCTATGTGGAGAAAAACAAAATCTTTATCCTTCAATTCCTTGAGTGCGGCTTCTGCCTTACCTTCGTAATTCGTGTCGGCCATCCCTGTCGCTCCCTTCACCTTAATGATTTCCAGTCCGGCATAATGTCCGATGCCGCGAATCAAGTCCACGGCACTGATTACACTGCCGCAATGAATTGCCGGAAACATTTCCATCAGTGTCTGCATGGATGGTCGGTAACCTCCTCCCCATGGCCAGATACTATTAGCTGGTCTTTCCCCCTTGGCGATACGTTTCTGATTGAAAGGATGAGCATTTAAGAGCCTTTGACTTTCAAGAATGAGCCGATTGAGCAAGTCTGCTGTCTCCTGCGGCGACATTCTTCCGGATTCCGGTTCTTCCCATCCGTCTTCCGCTTTTACAAGCAATGGACGCCATGGCTCATTCGGATGATCATGCGGTGGGGCGCATGTGATATGTTTACTGCCATTTTTGATGATTAGTAAATGCCGATATTGAATTCCGGTGATAAAATGAATCTGCTCGTTACCAAGTTTTTCATTCAGATATTTTATCAGCATGTCGCCATCTTCCGTATTCAGATGTCCACCATTATGCGTAAGGATGACATCTTGTTGCAACGTGATAATATTACACCGTAGCGCAAGGTCTTCGGGCTGCATCTCGTAACCGATGCTGGCTGCTTCGAGTGGCCCTCTTCCTTCATAGACTTGATTCAGGTCGTAGCCCAGAATAGCGGTATTGGCAACTTCAGATCCGGGGTGAAATCCGTCTGGAATCGTCATGAGTCGTCCTGTTTGTCCTTGTTTTGCCAACAAATCCATGTATGGGGTATCTGCGTATTGTAGAAGGGTTTTGCCCTGAAGCCGTTCTACGGCATGGTCAGCCATGCCGTCGCCTAATATAATAATGTGTTTCATAAGCAGGCTTCTTAAATATTTGCAATACTCATGATGTTTGCGAATACACCGGCTGCCGTCACACTGGCCCCGGCACCATAACCTTGAATCTGCATGGGGTATTCCTTATAACGCTCGGTCGTGAGGAGTACAATGTTATTCGAACCTTCCAGATTGTAGAAGGGGTGATTATGGTCAACAGCTTTCAAAGCAACCTGTGTTTTTCCATGATCTAAGGTTGCAACAAAACGCCACCTTTTGCCTTGTGCTTCGAGTTCTTTGCGTTTCTGTTCAAAGGATTCATCCAAAGAAGGCAGGTTCTTCCAAAACTCTTCTTCTGTGCTGTTGAAGAAGTCTGACGGGATAAATAATTCTTTCTTTACATCGCTTAGTTCAACTCGATAGCCTGCTTCGCGACTTAAAATCACGAGTTTACGGACTACATCGGTACCACTTAGGTCAATGCGAGGATCTGGTTCTGAATATCCTTGTTCTTTGGCTCGACGAACCGTTTCGGAAAAAGGAACATCTGCAGAAAGCTCATTGAATATGAAATTGAGCGTCCCACTCAAGACGGCCTCGATTTTAAGAATCTTATCACCGGAGTGTTTGAGGTCATTGATGGTGCCAATGATGGGAAGCCCGGCTCCTACGTTGGTTTCAAACCTAAACAAAACGCCACGTTGAAGGGCTGTCTGCTTCAGCTGTGCGTAATTTTCATATTCACTTGAAGCAGCAATCTTATTAGCCGCAATAATACTGATATTGTGTTCCAGCAAGTCTTGGTACAGACTTGCTATATCCTTGCTGGCCGTACAGTCTACAAATACACTGTTGAAGATATTCATTCCTAAAATACTCGTCTTCAATTTCTCCGCATTGCTGGGCTCTGATTCTTCGAGAAGTTCGTGATAATGGTTCAGATCAATGCCGTCTCTGTTGAAGATGGCTTTCTTTGAACTGGCTATCCCAACGACATTCAGCTTTAGTCGCGAACGTTCTTTCAGTTCTTCATACTGGCTCTTAATTTGTTCAAGCAGTTTGCCGCCGACTGTTCCAATGCCACAGATGAATAGATTGAGCACTTTATATTCTGATAGGAAGAAAGAATCGTGGAGAACATTCAGTGATTTTCGCAGCGACTTGCCATCTACTACAAACGAGATGTTTGTTTCGGAAGCTCCCTGCGCACAGGCTATTACGCTGACACCACTTCGGCCTAACGTGCCAAAGAGCTTGCCGGCGATACCCGGTGTGTGCTTCATGTTTTCACCTACAATGGCTATTGTAGCTAAATTGCTTTCCGCATGCATGGGAAACATGGCTCCTGTTTCAATCTCTTTCTCGTATTCTTTATTCAGCACTTCCACAGCTCTGGCAGCGTCCTGATCGCGCACGCCGATAGAGGTCGAATTCTCCGACGAGGCTTGTGACACCATGAACACACTAATTCCATTATCGGCCAATGTCGTAAAGATTCTACGGTTGACACCTCTCACGCCCACCATGGAAAGGCCGGTTACGGTGATAAGCGTCGTTCCGCTGATACTGGATATACCTTTAATAGGCTTTCGGTCATTCTCAACCTTTTGTTTAATGACAGTTCCCGAATTGTCGGGGTTGAAGGTATTCTTGACTTTAATGGGAATGTTTTTAACACAGACGGGGTAGATCGTTGGCGGATAAATAACCTTGGCACCGAAGTTACAGAGTTCCATTGCTTCGATGTAGCTCAACTCATTGATGGTGTAGGCGGTCTTGATAACCTTCGGGTCCGCAGTCATAAAACCATCTACGTCGGTCCATATTTCCAGACATTCGGCATTGAGTGCCGCTGCTATGATTGCCGCTGTATAGTCCGAGCCGCCACGGCCTAAATTGGTTGTTCTTTCCGTCGTTTTGTCGCGACTTATAAATCCCGGTACAAGGGATATACGTGGCAAGTCTGCAAAGGCTTTCTTAACCAGTTTATACGTGAGTTCACTATCCAGCGTATGTTTGTCGTTGACACGTTCCGTTTTGATGAAATTACGTGAGTCAAACCATTTGGCACCCTTGATAAGTGCCGCAACGATATTTGAACTCAGGCGTTCACCATAACTAACGATGGCATCCTGTGTTTTTTCGCTTAAATCATGAATCAGGAAGACGCCGAAATAGATACTTTTCAATTGTTCTAAAAGAGAATCCACCAAATAGAAAAGATTTTCCCGGCTAGAGGGATCAGAGATGATTGTATCAATCATTTTGTGATGGCGGTCGACGATTGCGTCAAATTCAGTTTTCCAAACTTGGTCTCCGTTCAAGGCCAGTTGTGCTGTATACAACAATTTGTCGGTTATGCCACCTAAAGCACTCACCACTACGATGACAGGTTGCTGATGTGCTTCTTTTTCTACAATTTTCTTTAAGCTTAGAATGCTCTTTACGGAACCAACAGATGTTCCGCCAAATTTTAATACTTTCATCTCTGTAATAATTTTTATAATACCCTTTAACAAACAGGGAGTTGATACTTAGCGAACATTTCTGTAGAAATCTCAGATTCAGAGGTAAGTCTTCAGCCTGACAAAGGCTGCTCAGCTTCTTTCAAATCAGAAACCTACTACATGAAAGTTTCATTTTAAATTATTTTTTGCAAAATTACTAATATTCTGAAATAAAGCCAAATGTTTCTCTTTGTATTTTAGATTGTGTGTGCAGGCGGGAAAAAGAATATTCTCTTTGCTTTCAATCGTTGTTTGAAATATGAATTTACACAGAATGATTTTGTGCATGGGAAGTAATTGTCATAATGAAATTTTTATATGCCTGAAGATACAAAGCCTTTGGGAAATAGCAAAGCTTTAGCTAGAGGAGATCGGGAGGAGAGATTCAATTAATGAGTGCGGACAATCATAAACTGTGAAATAACTTTACAAAAGGCTGAAAATGCCGGCGTTATTTCAAAATAATTATACATCGGATGGAAAAAAGCAATTCTACGGCAACTTTCATATTTGCTTTATAATCAAGAGGTTACGAAAAATAGCCTGTTCTTTGTCTCTATACAAACACGTCAAAGCATAGCTTTTACCCGTTAATTGTGGCCTTTTGGACAGGTAAAAGCCATGCTTTGATGAGGCGAAAGCGGTGCTTTGGCAAGGTAAAAGCAGTGCTATGAGCCGTCAAAACACAAAAATCATGCCTCCATGACTGCTTTTTGAGCCAAAAGATGATGCAAAATGGGAGGAGATTATGCTATTTGAGCTATTTTTTTTAATGGTTTTTCAGTAATATTTTTATACAAAACAAAGTATGATGTCGGTGAGTTAGAAAGAAAATAAGATTCTTTTGTTATACACGACATCTTATTTTCTGCCGCAGGATTATATATCAGAATGGAGCAAAAGTACGGAAGATAATTATAAATAATGTGTTACCTTTGCGGCATGATAGAAGAATATCAAGTGCGGATTCTGCCGCAACAGGCTGCTTCGGAAGAGGCAATTGCCGATTACTTAGCTAAAGAGAAGGGGTTGGACGCACGTACCATCAACCATGTGCGCGTGCTCAAGCGCAGCATCGACGCACGCCAGCGTACCATTTTCGTGAATCTCAGTCTACGTGTTTATATCAATGAGCTTCCACAAGACGAAATGTACGTATCGACTGCTTATCCGTATGTCGGCGATAAACCGCAGGTAATCGTGGTAGGCGAAGGCCCCGGTGGCCTGTTCGCGTCGCTTAAGCTCATCGAATTGGGCTATCGGCCTGTCGTGGTGGAGCGTGGTAAGGATGTGAGGACACGCAAAAAGGATCTTTCACTTATTACCAAGACCCATCAGGTTGATTCGGAGAGCAATTACTGTTTTGGCGAAGGAGGGGCCGGTGCCTATTCTGACGGCAAACTGTATACACGTAGCAAGAAACGAGGAAGCGTAGACAAGATTCTGAACGTGTTTTGTCAACATGGGGCTTCGACCTCTATTCTCTCGGACGCGCATCCGCATATCGGCACGGACAAGTTACCACGGGTCATAGAAAACATGCGCAATACGATTATCAAGTGTGGGGGTGAAGTCCATTTCCAAACTAAAATGACGGGATTGTTGATAGCTAAGGAGACCGTCGTGGGGATTGAGGCCGTGAATTTGGCCGATCATTCCGAAGAAACGTTCCACGGGCCGGTAATTCTGGCCACCGGGCATAGCGCCCGTGACGTGTATCGCTATTTGCACGAAGCGCATATTCCGATGGAATCGAAGGGCATTGCCGTAGGAGTCAGACTGGAACATCCGTCGCATTTGATAGATCAGATACAGTATCATAATCGTCAGGGGCGTGGGAAATATCTTCCCGCGGCCGAATATTCTTTTGTGACACAGGTTGACGGACGCGGTGTTTATAGTTTCTGTATGTGCCCGGGAGGATTCGTTATCCCGGCGGCGACGGACAAACAACAGATTGTGGTCAATGGAATGAGTCCGAGTAATCGGGGTACGGCATGGAGCAACAGCGGCATGGTGGTTGAAATCCGCCCGGAGGATGTTGGTGGCCCGGCAGAGGTTTTGGCCGTCATGCGGTTTCAGGAGGAAATAGAGAAACTATGCTGGATAAACGGCAACATGCGGCAAACGGCTCCGGCACAGCGTATGGCTGATTTTGTGAATGGTAAATTGAGTGCCGACTTGCCTAAAAGCAGTTATGCTCCGGGGCTCATCGCGAGTCCGCTGCATTTTTGGTTGCCCCCAATGGTGACAGAAAGGCTGCAACGGGGATTTCGTGAATTTGGCAAACGCAGCCATGGATTCTTGACGAACGAAGCGGTTATGATTGCTGCCGAGACGCGAACATCGTCGCCGGTGCGCATCCTTCGCGACCGGGAAACCCTCTGTCATGTCACCTTGCAAGGGCTTTTCCCCTGCGGCGAAGGAGCCGGTTATGCCGGTGGAATCGTATCGGCCGGTATTGACGGCGAACGCTGTGCTGAGGCTTGTGCAAGCTATATGGAAACGACACAAGCGTGTAAGGATTAAATTCCATATACATATTTTGTTAACTGCTGGAAAATTCGTATTTTTGCAGTGTTTTTGTGAATACATAAAAAATCATTATAATGAATATTTCTTACAAATGGCTTAAAGAATATGTCGACTTCGACTTGACGCCACAGCAAACAGCGGACGCGCTGACCTCATGTGGTCTTGAAGTAGGCGCATTGGAAGAGGTTCAAAGTATTAAAGGCGGTCTTCAGGGGCTTTATGTAGGTCAGGTATTAACCTGTGAGCCTCATCCTAATTCTGATCATTTACATGTTACGACCGTTGATCTTGGACGCGGCGAAGCTCAGCAGATTGTTTGTGGCGCACCGAATGTGGCTGCAGGTCAGAAGGTCATCGTAGCGGACTTGGGATGTGTACTTTATGATGGCGATTCGACCTTTAAGATTAAGAAAAGCAAACTGCGGGGCGTTGACAGCTTTGGTATGATTTGTGCCGAAGACGAAATCGGCATTGGTACCGACCATGCCGGAATCATCGTTTTGCCGGAAGACGCCGTTGTCGGTACGCCGGCCGCCTCTTATTATCATTTGGAAAGCGACTGGGTGATGGAAATAGATATCACGGCCAATCGTGCCGATGCGTTGAGCCATTATGGCGTAGCTCGCGATCTGCATGCGTGGCTCAAGCAAAACGGTTATAATACAAGTTTGCATCGGCCGGACTGTTCTGCTTTTGTCGTTGATAATCACGACTTGCCCATTGATGTTGAAATTGAGAATACGGACGCTTGCAAGCGTTATGCCTGTGTCAGTATAACGAATTGCGAGGTGAAAGAAAGTCCGGAATGGCTTCAGAACAAGCTTCGTGTTATTGGTCTGCGCCCTGTCAATAATATTGTTGACATCACGAACTATATCATGATGGCCTACGGACAACCTATGCATTGCTTCGACGCCGATATGGTAGAGGGGCATCGGATTGTTGTGCGGACGCAGCCTGAAGGAACAAAGTTCGTCACCTTGGATGGTCAGGAACACGAATTAGGAACGCACGACCTGAGTATTTGCAACGCAAATGAACCGATGTGTATAGCGGGCGTATTCGGAGGAAAGGGAAGCGGCACCTATGAAACGACACGCAATGTTGTTCTCGAAAGCGCGTATTTCCATCCGACATGGATTCGCAAGAGTGCCCGCAGACATGGATTGTCTACAGACTCCTCCTTCCGATTTGAGCGTGGCATTGATCCTAACGGTCTAATATATGGTTTGAAACAGGCAGCAATTCTCTGCAAGGAATTGGCCGGTGGAAAGATTAGCATGGATATAAAAGATGTATATCCGGTGAAAGTGAACGATTTTGAGGTGTCCTTGAAGTATGATTGTGTAAAGACATTGATCGGCAAGGAGCTTGGAGCGGAAACTATTAAAAGCATTGTGACCAGTCTTGATATGACTATTAAGGCTGAAACAGAAGAAGGTTTGCAGCTTACTGTGCCGGCATATCGGGTAGACGTGCAGCGCCCGTGTGATGTTGTTGAGGATATCCTGCGTATCTATGGCTATAATAATGTTGAAATCCCTACGCAGTTGAAAAACTCGTTGACTGTTCAGGGTGAGGAGGATCATGCCTACCGCATTGAGAATATCGTCAGTGAGCAGCTTGTTGGCTGTGGATTTAATGAGATTCTTAATAACTCTCTGTCAAAGGCTTCGTATTACACGGGGGTGGAGTTGAATGCTTATCCGGAGTCTTCTACAGTGAAGGTAATGAATCCGTTGAGTACCGATTTGGGTGTGATGCGCCAAAGTATTCTTTTTGGAGGATTGGAAAGTATTGTTCGCAACGCCAACCGTAAGAATCCGAATTTAAAGTTCTTTGAATTTGGCAACACCTATAGTTTTATACAGGAGAAATGGACCGCGGAACAACCGATTAAGGCTTACAGACAAGAGAAGCATTTGGGGTTGTGGGTAACAGGAAAACGGGTGTCCGGCAGTTGGGCACACCCTGACGAAAACAGCAGTTTTTATGAATTGAAGGCTTATGTGCAGAATATCTTGGCACGTGTTGGTCTGACATCGGATATGTTTTCTTTAAAGGAAAATGATAATAACATTTTCTCTAAATCTATCCGCTTTGAAACCGGTAACGGACGGATTATTGCCGAATTGGGGATTCTGGATATTGCAATTCGCAAAGCCTTTGACATTGATAATGATGTCTACTTCGCCGATATCAACTGGACAGCCCTCATGAAAGCAGCCCGCAAACATGAAGTTGTCTTTGCTGAGCTTGGTAAATTCCCTTCTGTCAGTCGTGATTTGGCACTTCTTATCGATAAGAATGTTTCTTTCAAACAAATAGAAGATATTGCCCGGCAAACAGAAAAGAAATTATTGAAGCGTGTCGAACTTTTTGACGTGTATGAAGGCAAAAACCTTCCGGCTGGTAAAAAGAGTTATGCAGTGAATTTTATCCTGCAGGATGAGCAGAAGACGCTTAACGACAAGCAGATTGACGCAATCATGACAAAACTGATTGCAAATCTCACCGAAAAATTGGATGCACAATTAAGATAACGCATCGTATAAGAAATAAAAAAGTAGAACTTAATAAATAATTATTCCAATGGGAAGAGCATTTGAGTATCGTAAAGCAGCGAAAATGAAAAGGTGGGGCCACATGGCTCGTACATTTACGAAGTTAGGTAAACAGATCGCCATTGCGGTAAAGGCAGGCGGTCCTGAACCGGAGAACAACCCGACACTACGTGCGCTGATTGCAAACTGCAAGCGCGAGAATATGCCGAAAGACAATATTGAACGTGCCATAAAGAACGCGATGGGCAAGGATCAAAGCGAATACAAGGAAGTGACGTATGAAGGCTACGGCCCCCATGGTGTTGCGGTATTCGTAGATACTTTGACGGATAATACGACTCGTACGGTGGCAGATGTCCGTTCTATCTTCAATAAGTTTAATGGTAATATGGGTACGACAGGCAGCTTGTCATTCTTGTTTGATCACAAGAGCGTATTTACCTTTAAGAAGAAAGATGGTCTGGATATGGATGAAATGATTCTTGACCTCATCGATTATGGTGTGGAAGATGAATATGACGAGGATGAAGAAGCCAACGAAATAACCATTTATGGTGATCCAAAGAGTTTCGGAGACATCCAGAAGCACCTTGAGGCAGAAGGCTTTGAAGTTACTGGTGCTGAATTTACCTATATCCCCAATGATTTGAAAAGCGTAACATCGGAGGAACGTGAAACCATTGATAAAATGGTGGAAAGGCTCGAAGAGTTTGACGATGTTCAGACTGTATATACCAATATGAAACCGGAAGAAACTTCAGAATAGGCAGTTGTTTTTAATGATTTGCAATAAAAGAGGATGTGCCCAAAAGGGCTCATCCTCTTTTATTCTTATTATTGGGTATATTCAACATTGGTAATTAGCGGACAGCCGCCCCAAACGTGAGCAAAAGACATGGGAGAAACTGATCTAAGGCTTACACATATATATTACACCGATTTCATCTCATTTATATGATGAACTCATAATAAGGGTAGAAAGAGCAAATGCACCACCAAAAGAACTTGATTTATTTGGTTAGAGAACTTGCTTTTTAAAGATTAATGCGGAATTGCCTATTAAAAGGGGCAATCCCGCAAGGAATTCTATGCTATTTAAGTTTTACCGGACGGCAATAAATTAGAGTGTACCTAAACTGGTACACTCTAATTATATAATATCTTCATGGGTGACGCTCCCATGTATATTTACTCGTATGATTATTGTGTATACAAAAATCTTTTGATACTTTTCTTGGGTGTCTTTCAAATTCTTCTTCGTTGATTCTGATTGCACTCAACTTGCAATAAGCAGGTAGAACAGCATTCAAGTCCTGTTTGTTTTGCTCCATGACGTTATTAAGGTCTTCTTGATTGAGTCCCATTAGCTTTGCTTCTTCAAAGTCGGGGAATACAAGGCCAACAAGTTTGTCTCCTTCCTGAATGACAAGACTCTCAATAACCATAGGCATAGAGTTGAGCTGATCTTCAATTTCCTCGGGATAAATGTTTTGTCCACTAGCGCCGAGAAGCATATTTTTCGAGCGGCCTTTGATGAAAACATTACCATTCTCATCCATGGTTCCTAAGTCGCCGGTGTGATACCAGCCTTCGCTATCAATGGTCTGCCGAGTTGCTTCTTCATTCTTATAGTATCCCAACATAACATTGATACCTCGAGCCAATATTTCTCCAGGAACGTTTTGCGGATCCGGACTGTCGATTTTTACTTCCATGTGGATTACGGCTTTGCCGCAACTGCCCGGTACAAAGTCTTTGTAATCTGAATAACAGATGATCGGGGCGCACTCTGTTGCTCCGTAGCCTACTGTATATTTGAATTTTAAGCCGTGGAGAAACTTCTCAACTTCCTGGTTGAAAGCTGCTCCGCCGATAATCACTTCGTAGAACTTAGCACCAAAAGCATGTGAAACCTGATCACAGATCTTCTCTCTCACTTTCTTGTTGACAACCGGCATGTTGAGAAGGATTTTCATCTTGTTGTTCTGAATCTTCGGAAATACCTTCTTCTTGATAATCTTTTCAATAACAAGCGGCACGGCAATGATAACCTTTGGTTTAACTTCGGCAAATGCCTGTGCGATGATGGCAGGGCTCGGAACGCGGGTTAGATAAAAAATGTGGCATCCTTTCAGAAATTCAAACAAGAATTCGAACGCCATTCCATACATGTGGGCCATCGGTAGAATACTGATTATCTTATCGCCGCTACCAATATGACTCCCCAAAACGTGCTCCGCAAAATCTGCGTTGCTCCAAATGGCACGATAGGGAATCATTACACCCTTGGAGAAGCCCGTTGTTCCACTCGTATAGTTGATAAGTGCTAACTCATTGGGAGAGTCTTCTATATAATAGTTCACATGTTCCTTGCGGAAATATTTGGGAAATCTTTTGCCGAATATTTCGTTGAGATGCTCACGTGCATACGTTAATTTATCTGTCCTTGAAATAACCAGTGAATAGTCGGGGATATAAATGACACCCTCTAATCCCGGCATTTTTGTCGGATCTATCTGTGTGGCCACTACATCACCGACAAAGAGAAGCTTAGCTTCACTATGGTTGACAATATTGTGAATTTGGTCTGCCGTAAACTCATGAAGTATAGGTACGGCTACGGCACCATAGGTAAGGGTTGCCAGAAATGCTACAGCCCAACTGGCACTGTTTCTTCCACAAAGCGCAATTTTGTCGCCTTTTACGACTCCACTGTTCTCAAACATAATGTGGAGTTTAACGATTTTGCGTGCTACATCATGGTATTGAAGAGTTGCCCCTTTGAAGTCTGTTAGTGCATCAAGGTCCCAATTATTAATAATTGTCTTCTGTATTAACTCATTAAAACTAGGGATTTTTTCCATAATCAATGAACTTTAGTTATAATTAGTCTTATTTAAAAATCAGTCTTTGATTTGATATAGATAGCGTTTAATACTTTTCTTAGGCGTCTTTTGAAACTCTGTGTCATGAATTCTAATAGCAGAAAGCTTTGCAAACTGGGGCAGCATGGCATTCAATTCCTGTCGGTTGTGTTCCATTATGCCAGCAAGATCTTCATCATTGAAATCCAAGGATTTCGTTTCATCGTAATCTGGATAGACTAAACCAATGAGCTTATCGTCTTCCTGAATAACAAGACTCTCGCTTACCATAGCCATAGAATTGAGCTTGTCTTCAATCTCCTCTGGAAATATATTTTGGCCGTTTGACCCTAACAGCATATTTTTAATTCGTCCTTTGATGAAAACGTGCCCATCCGCACTCATGGTTGCCAAATCTCCAGTGTGGAACCATCCGTGTTCGTCGAGAACAGCCTTGGTGGCTTCTTCATTTTTATAGTAACCAGTCATCACATTGGTACCTTTCGTGACAATTTCACCAAGCTTATTCTCGGGATCATCGCTTAGAACCTTCACCTCCATGTTGGTAACTGGAGTTCCACAACTACCGGGTATAAAGTCTTTCCAATCAGTGAACGTTATCATTGGTGCGGTCTCCGTCGTGCCATATCCCATTGTTATTGGGAATCCTATGCCTGTCAGGAAACTCTCTATTTCTCTGTTCAGCGCAGCTCCCCCGACAATGATTTCGTAAATCTTTCCGCCAAACTCTTCTTTTACCATTTCTACAAGACGCTCTTTTACTTTCTTGTTGAGTACAGGGATATTCAATAAGAATTTTACCTTGTTCGTCTGCAATATTGGAAAGATCTTCTTTCTGACGATTTTCTCAACAATTAAAGGTACAGAAACCAACAATGCCGGTTTTATGTCAGCACAGGCTTCTGCAATAAACGAAGGGCTGGGAAGGCGTGTGAGGAAAAAGATATGATTGCCGGCACAGAATTCAAAAAGAAATTCTACCTGCAATCCATACATGTGAGCCATTGGCAATATGGAGAGCACATTGTTGTTACTCTTGTCCAATTTTGTTCCAATAGCTTCCATTAAAAACTCTACGTTACTGACCAAGGCTCTGTAAGGAAGCATCACACCTTTGGAAAATCCCGTTGTGCCACTTGTATAATTGATCATGGCCAACTCTTCACTCGTATCTTTATGATACTTGATATGTTCTTTTCTGAAGTATTTGGGATATTTACGGCCAAAAATCTCATTAAGATGTTCACGGGCGTAGGTCAGTTTTTCTGTTCGAGCTTCTCTAACGGAAAAATCCGGAATGTAGATAATACCTTCTAAGTGAGGCATCTCTGCGGCATTTACTTCTGGTGCGGCAAAATCACCTACAAACAAAAGTTTAGAATCAGAATGGTTTACGATGTTATAAACCTGATCAGGAGTAAACTCATGCTGGATAGGAACGACTACTGCTCCATAAGTGACGGTAGCCAAAAATGCTACAGCCCAATGCGAACTGTTTCTACCATATAATGCAATTTTGTCTCCTTTTTGTAGTCCGCTGTTCTCAAACAATATATGGAGTTTCTCTATTTTTCGGGCTACATCGTGATACTGTAATGTGGGACCTTTATAATCGGTAAGCGCGTCTTTGTCCCAATTATTTAGAATGCTTTTTTCTATATACGAATTAAAACTATTTATCGTATTCATTGCACAATCTTCAATTTTATGTGCAAAGATAATATCTTCTTTGCGCAAAGCCAAAAAAAATGTGCAGAAAATAGTATTCTATCCGAATTAAAGTCGTGTAAACGGTAGGCCAGTTTATCGAATGATGTCATTCGATTTATTCTATTCGTTGTTCAGGATAAGTTATATCCGCTATTCATAGCGCATACTCTTGGACGGATGTATATGTGAAATAAGGTAACTGGGAACAATCAATACAAAAACACAGATCAACAAAGTGATAACATTGAGTAAGCCCAATAGGATCACGCTAATTTCTACCGGGACTACATTGATATAATATATAGAAGGGTCGAGTTTAATAATACCGAATATTTTCTGAAACAATACCAAGCCCAAGCCTATGAGATTGCCAATCAGTAGACCTTTTCCGATAATGAAAAACGCAAACCAGAGGAAAGTATGGCGGATTGTGCGGTTGCTTGATCCTAAAGCCTTGAGTACACCAATCATAGCTGTCCGCTCCAGAATGATAATCAGCAGACCTGATATCATAGTAACTCCGGCCACCGCAATCATGAGGGCCATGATAATCCAAACATTGAGATCAAGAAGATCGAGCCATGAGAATATCTGAGGACTGAGTTCCTGAATGGTTTTAGAGCTGTATGTTTCGTCGTATTTGTCTACCGTCCGGTTTACATGTTTGACGATATAGTTTTCAGAAAGATCAATTTGGTCGAAATCATTTACCATCAGTTCCGCACCGCTTGCCTGATCACCTTCCCATCCGTTAAGTTTAACGGCTGTGTATAAATCTGTAAAACAAATAGACTGATCATACTGGACAAGGTTAGTTTCATAGATGCCGGAAATAGTAAACCTCCGCATTTTTATCCCTGCGTTCGTGTCGATGAAGTAGGCGAAAATCTTTTGGCCGGATTTTAACTTCAATTTGTCGGCCATAATTTTTGAAACAAGAAGTTGATTATTACTTTTCGCCGCAGAGAATCTTGGTAAACTTCCAGAGATAAGATGTTGGTGAATAAATGTTGTGTCGTATTCTTCCGCAATACCTTTAAAGACAACACCAAGAAAGTCTGATTCGGTTTTGAGAATTCCCTGCTTCATAGCAAAGCGTTGTACGTGTTTTACCCCAGGTACATTTTTCAAGAGGTGGAGCATTGAGTCACCCATTTGGATAGGGTAAGATTCGGATGTTTGCAGGGTCATAAAATTGGCAACCTGAATCTGACTGCCGAAGCCGATTATTTTATTCCTGATGGAATGCTTGAATCCCAACACAACACAAACCGATACAATCATCACGGCCAGTCCGATGGCAACACCTGCCATGGCTATGCGGATGGCAGGACGCGATACTTTTTTTCGGTCGCTTTGCTCCTTAAATAAACGTTTGGCTATAAATAGGGGGAAGTTCATACGTTCTTATCAATCTTCGTCAGCTCGACCAGGATAAGCTTCGAGTGCTTTCCTCAACACAACGAGCGCACGCTCCAAATCTTCTTTCTTCAATACGTAGGCTATTCTTACTTGGTTACGACCAGCTCCCGGAGTCGTGTAAAAGCCTGAGGCCGGAGCCATCATGACCGTTTCGCCCTCATCGTTAAATTCTTCCAAACACCATCTACAGAACTTCTCTGCATCGTCGACCGGCAGTTTGGCCACCGTATAAAAAGCCCCCATCGGAATTGGCGAATAGACACCGGGTATACGGTTCAGTCCGTCAATCAGGCATTTGCGGCGTTCTACATATTCGTCGTATACGTCACGATAATAACTTTCGGGTGCTTCGAGTGACGCTTCGGCAACAATCTGTCCGATCAGCGGGGGGGACAGCCTTGCTTGGCAGAACTTCATTACCGCCTTCTTTACCTGTTCATTCTTCGTAATCAAAGCTCCGATTCTGATTCCACATTCTGAATATCGTTTTGAAACAGAATCGATAAGAACCACATTTTGCTCAATGCCTTCCAAATGGCAGGCTGAGATATAGGGACTACCCGTATAAATATACTCCCGATACACTTCGTCGGAAAACAGATACAGATCATACTTCTTGACAAGATCCCTGATCTGATTCATTTCATGCCTTGTATAGAGATATCCCGTAGGATTATTGGGATTACAAATCATAATGGCTCTGGTACGGTCGTTGATCAGTTCCTCAAACTTCTCAACCTTAGGCAACGAGAAACCCTCATCAATGGTTGTCGCAATCGTTTTAATCTTCGCGCCGGCACTGATGGCGAAAGCCATATAATTAGCATAAGCGGGCTCGGGTACGATGATTTCATCCCCCGGATTCAGACAACTCATAAACGCAAACAGCACAGCTTCACTACCACCCGAAGTAATGATGATATCGTCGGCTGTCACGTGTATGTCAAATTTCTTATAGTAATCGACGAGCTTTTGCCTATAGCTTAGATTTCCTTGGCTTGGAGAATATTCTAAAACCGTTCGGTCAATACTCTTCAGCGCATCCAAACCGCATTGCGGAGTCGGCAGGTCGGGCTGACCAATATTTAGATGATATACTTTGATACCCTTCTTCTTGGCTTCTACAGCCAGAGGTGCCAACATCCTAATAGGAGATTCCGGCATCTCTACACCTCGAACTGAAATTTCCGGCATATTAATATTGTCTTGAGTTTTCTTGATTGCAAAAATAACAAAAAACACTCTATTAACAGCTCTTTTATAGCTCATTTGAGGAAAAAAGCCAGAAAAAACGGCTGTTTTTTGTTCCCCGTGATGATTTGTTACTTAAATGTTTATGGATTGTCTAGTGAAATATAGTCTATGTCAAACTTGTTAGAACGTGATGTAATAGTTATATGCAAAGCTGTGCATACATCTTATTTAACGTGAGTTCGACGAATTCAAAACAAAGCAAGCTGTGTATCAATAGTCCTTTGCACATTGATGCACGGCTTCTTTGGAAACAGACAATAGGCAGCAATAGCCCCTAATAAGTTGATGATGAAATTGTCAAAGCATCTATGTCTGGAGTGTTCCACTTGTGCAATGTTCTTA
>CAUURC010000057.1:0-18323 GCA_963547405.1 uncultured Prevotella sp. | reverse complement strand
CGCCATTCCATCGTTGCGCTATGAAATCTGGGCGTTGGACGCTTGTTCAACAACGACCGAATATATTCAAAAGAATCAATGTATCAACGATTTGCCCCACTGCCACTTTGTCATAAACGAACAGAATCTTGGCCGGGCCGCGATACGTAATAAATTAGCTACTTTGGCCACTTACAAGTGGCTGCTGTAT
Source organism: uncultured Prevotella sp. (assembly GCA_963547405.1). GTDB lineage: Bacteria > Bacteroidota > Bacteroidia > Bacteroidales > Bacteroidaceae > Prevotella. The sequence goes on along the minus strand of CAUURC010000057.1, from coordinate 18,133 downwards.
ATAGATGGTGACATGTCGATTGCCCATTCTGATTATATTCAACAATATGTTAACCAAGCGGAAGATTGGTTATTTGTATATGGGGGATACCAAATAGGGGGCCATTTTCGAGAGAATTTACGATGGAATTATGAAAAGAAATATCTAAGGGGGCTACATCGGTTACAAAAGAAGGGACTTTTTGCCCATAAGCAATTTTGCTCCTGTAATTTTCTGATAGCGCGGGAAACCCTCTTCAGTCATCCTTTCGATGAGCGTATTAAACGATATGGTTATGAAGATTTGCTGTTTGCCGGTGTCTTGTATGCAGCAAACGTTCCTATATACCTCTGTGATAACCCTGTCATGTTTTCTCATTTTGAATCAAACGAACGTTTTATTCAAAAGACGGAAGAAGCATTGCGCACTTTAAAAACGTATGAAAAGGATTTAAAAGATTATTCGTTGCTCTTGAAGACTGCGTATTTTTTGGAAAAACTTAGGCTGAATCGTCTGTTACGAAACGTGTTTCAAAAATACAGCAAGACGATGCGCCATGCTCTTATCCATAAAAAACCTAACTTATACTTATTGTATGGCTATAAGTTAGGCTATTATCTGTCATACAGTCTTTCATTACAGAGCCGGACAACGTAACCTGTTGATTTTCAAGGATATTACGTTTGCTTTCTTAAAAGCACGATAATCACTTTCTCAAAGCAGCCCTTTTAGCCGCTAAAAGGGCTGCTTTGACGTCCTAAAAGGGCTGCTTTTACACGCTAAAAGCAGCCCTTTTGCAAAGCAGTTGACAAATGCCCGTATTTAGATAGCTTTCGTCGCGTTGTTTAATTTGTTTCCTTCATGTTGTGTTTGGCTGAAATCTTTGTCATTGTGGCTAAACATTTATGACTTATCTTCATGAAAAGTAGCAAAAGAATAGCGGAAAAACTTCAGAGTTTAGCCTTCAAGAACTTTCCGGTAATGCTGTTCGGGCATTGGATTAGTTCTTCCGGTCGGCCACTGAACACCAGATTTCCTCCCTTATCTCCACCATCAGGACCTAAGTCGATAATCCAGTCTGCACATTTGATAACATCCATATTATGTTCTACAATGAGTATGGAATGCCCATGGGTAATCAACGTATTAAATGCGGTCAGCAACTTGTTGATATCGTGAAAATGCAATCCGGTAGTGGGTTCATCAAAGATAAATAGGGTAGGCTCTTGGCGTTCCTGTCCAATAAAGTAGGCAAGTTTGACACGCTGGTTTTCACCGCCGGACAATGTACTTGAGTTTTGCCCCATCTTGATATATCCAAGTCCGACATCTTGAAGTGGTTTGAGCTTATTGACAATGTTTTTTTGCTGATGCAGCGTGAAAAAATCAATCGCTTCATCGATAGTCATTTCAAGAATATCAAAGATGTTCTTTTCATGAAATCTGACGTCTAAGATGTCATACTTAAAGCGTTGACCATGACAGGCTTCACAAGTGAGAACTAAATCGGCCATGAATTGCATCTCTACATTAATCACGCCGGCTCCTTTACATTCCTCGCAACGGCCGCCTTCGGCATTGAAAGAAAAATATTGTGGCGTAAATCCTAATTGCTTTGCAAGAGGTTGTTCTGCGTATAATTGACGAATCAGATCGTAGGCTTTTACATAAGTTGCGGGATTGGAGCGCGTACTTTTTCCAATCATGTTCTGATCTACAAATTCAACATGCTGAATAAGTTGTAGGTCGCCCGTGAGTGAGATGTATTCTCCCGGCACTTCACATACTTCATCAAGCTGGCGCTTCAAGGCCGGATAAAGAATGCCTTTGACCAAGCTCGATTTTCCTGATCCGGAAACACCCGTGACTACGGTCATCACATTGAGTGGAAAGCTGACATCAATTCCTTTTAAGTTGTTCATCCTGCAGCCTTTTAATGTAATGGAGGTGTTCCATGCACGGCGCGATGACGGAATGGCAATCTGAAGATTGTCGGCAAGATATTGAATTGTATAGCTATCAGGGAACAATGCCGGTAAATCAGCCTTCTCTTTTAAACTCTCTGATAATTTTCCTGCATAGACTACTTCTCCTCCTAATCGTCCTGCATTTGGGCCTATATCAATAAGATAGTCGGAGGCGCGCAGGATATCTTCATCATGCTCAACGACAATAACGGTATTGCCGATGTCTTTCAACTTTTTAAGCACCTGAATCAGTCGGTCGGTGTCACGGCTGTGCAAACCAATACTTGGTTCATCAAGAATATAGAGTGAACCAACCAAAGAACTTCCTAAAGAAGTGGTAAGGTTGATGCGCTGGCTTTCGCCACCACTCAATGTACTGCTTAAGCGATTCAGCGTAAGATAGCCAAGTCCCACATCCAAAAGGAAATCAAGACGACTGTTGATTTCTGTTAGAAGGCGTTTGGCTATCTCTGAATCGTGCTGGTTGAGTTCAAGCCCCTTGAACCAACGATGCAGATTGACAACTGGCATTTCTACTAAATCAGCGATACTCATGCCGTTGATTTTTACCCAAAGAGCCTCTTTGCGCAACTTTGCGCCATGGCAATCCGGACAGTTCGTTTTACCACGGAAACGACTCATTAGCACTCTATACTGAATCTTGTATTGATTCTCTTTCACCATTTGGAAGAAAGAATCAATACAGATTTTATCATGTATTTCGGCATTATGCTCTGAAGGCAATCCATGCCACAGCCAGTTCTTATGTGTTTGGGAGAGTTTATAGTAGGGTTCAAAGATGGGAAAGTTATCGATGGAGGCACGGCGACAGAATTCTTCGTTCCATGTTTTGAGCTTTTCACCATGCCAGCACTTCACACATCCTTCGTGAACACTCAAAGACGTATTTGGAATAACTAATCTTTCGTCTATACCAATGACATTTCCAAAGCCTTCGCAAGTGGGGCAAGCACCTGCTGGGCTATTGAAAGAAAACATATTTTCGTTGGGCTCTTCAAAGCGGATTCCGTCTGCTTCAAAACTCGTAGAAAAGTCATAGGATATCTTGGAAGGCAGAAACATCAGTCTCATCTTCCCATCTCCCTCATAAAAGGCGGTTTCAGAAGAATCATAAATGCGATTAAGTGTATCTTTTTCCTCAGACACACTTAAGCGATCGATGACTAAATAGAGATCGACTGGTTGTTCTGATAATAATGTTGCATTGGGATTCTGTGAGGTTTCAAGTTCCAATTGTGAAATATAATCATCAATACGGAATATTTCACCATTAAAAAACAATCTTGTATAACCTTCTTGATAAGACATCTTGAGTTGCTCCAATAAAGTTCGGTCTGTAGAAATGCGCAGAGGAGCAAGTATAAGAAATTTGGTGCCCACACTGTATTGAGAAATCGTATTCAAAACATCTTCGATAGAATGTTTCTTTACCTCTTCTCCGCTAATGGGTGAATATGTTTTGCCAATACGTGCGAATAGAAGACGCAAATAGTCATATATCTCAGTTGTAGTGCCAACGGTAGAGCGAGGATTGCGCGAAATAACCTTTTGTTCTATTGCGATAGCTGGAGGTAGACCTGTAATAAAATCACACTCAGGCTTTTTCATTCGTCCCAAGAACTGGCGAGCGTAGGAAGATAAGCTTTCAACATAACGGCGTTGGCCTTCAGAATATAAAGTATCGAAAGCCAAGCTTGACTTGCCGGATCCTGATACACCAGAGATTGTTATAAAATTATTCCGTGGAATTTTAAGTGAAATATTCTTTAAGTTATTGACTCGTGCCCCTCTTATATTTATAAATGACTGATTTTCTGACATACGTTAATCCAAGAAATACAATGAAATGGGGCACATCAAAAGACTATATTGATGCGCCCCCAATTTTATGGTAGGTAAGTTAAACTATTCTGTAGTGAAAGGTATCTTTTTAATGCGCCTTTCATGACGGCCACCCTCAAAAGTTGCTTTGAAGAACTCGTCCATAATGCTTTCGGCAGTGCGATTATCAATAAAACGTCCGGGCATAACTAATACGTTTGCGTCATTATGCTGACGAATTAATTCTGCCAAATCTTTATTCCAAACCAACCCAGCTCGTACTCCCTTGTGTTTGTTAAGGGTTATGGCCATTCCTTCACCGCTTCCACAAATAGCAATGCCAGGATAGACTTCTCCAGACTCAATAGCTTCGGCCAATGGATGAGCAAAGTCAGGATAATCTACACTCTTATCACTATAAGTTCCAAAATCTTTTACAGGATAGCCTTTCTTCTCAAGGTAGTCAAGAACAAATTGTTTCAATGGAAATCCTGCGTGATCGCAGGCAAGTCCAACTGTTTTAATTTCCATAGGCTCTTACAAATTTATGGTTAATATTTATGTGAATTGTAACTACTCTCTTTTATTTATATCATAAAAGTAACTTCAAAGATTACAGATCTAAGAATTTCTTTACCTGTGTATAAACATTCTCGCCTGTATAGCCCAATTTTTCATTTAAAACTTTAAATGGTGCCGAAAAACCAAATGATGTTAATCCGTGGATATAAGATTTGCTTCCAATTCCTACGAGTCCTTCAAGGGTAACGGGAAGGCCTGCTGTTAAGCCAAATTTCTTGATGTTTTCAGGAAGAACTTCTTCTTGATAAGCCATCGGCTGTCTGTGGAAGAGTCCTTCAGAAGGACAGCTTACAACACGAACTCTAATATTATCTTGTCGTAAAAGTTGAGCTCCCGCTTCGAGAGTAGATACCTCAGACCCACTTGCTACTAAGATAACATCAGGATTCTCATCACTTCCAGCTACGATATAGGCTCCTCGTGTTACCTTAGAATAATCATTACCAGCAGGTAACTGCTCGATAGTTTGCCGTGACAAAATAAATGCAGTAGGGGTGTCGACGTTCGCCATGCCCATTTTCCAACATTCAGTAGTTTCATTTGTGTCTGCTGGACGGAAAACTCGCACGCTATCTAATCCTTGGTGGTTCTTTAGTTTTTCCATTAATCGGATTTGAGCTTCCTGTTCCACAGGTTCGTGAGTTGGGCCATCTTCTCCGACTCTGAAAGAGTCATGACTCCAAATAAACTTTACTGGAGTTTGCATTAATGCTGCCATTCGGATGGCTGGTTTCATATAATCTGAGAAAACAAAGAAAGTTCCCATTGCAGCAATAACACCTCCATGTAACATCATACCGATACACATGCAGGCCATTGTTAGTTCTGATACACCTGCTTGGAAGAAAGCACCGCTAAAGTCTCCTTTTGCAAAAGAAGTTGTTTGTTTTAAAAAGCCATCAGTCTTATCTGAATTTGATAAGTCTGCACTAGCACAAATCATATTGGGAACTTGTAGAGCCAAAGTTTTCAAGCATTCTGCACTTGCTGCGCGAGTGGACTCACCAGCCTGTTGGTCTATTTTGCTCCAATCAATAGCGGGAGCTTTATCAGAAAACCATAGTTCTTTCTGTTTAGCTAAAACTGGATTTTCTTGTGCCCAATTATCTTCAGCCTTGCGTCTTTCTGCAACGATAGTCTTAAGTTCAGAACGGCGCTGTTCATAAAGTTGCTTTACGTCATCAGATATTATAAAAGGATTTGTTGGATCACCTCCAAGATTCTTTATTGTATTGGTGTAGGCTTGGCCTCCAAGTGGGGCGCCATGTGTCTTGACATTATGCTCATAACTAGTTCCGTCGTCTTTCAATGCACCCTTAGCCATCGTTGTATTTCCAATAATGAGCGTTGGTCTGTCTTTTTCTTTTTGAGCAGCACTGAGGGCTCGACTTATCTCTTCTGGATCATTTCCATTAATAGTAAGAACATTCCAGTTCCAAGCACGATACTTAGCTGCTGTATCCTCAGCCATAACAACACCACATTCTGTAGATAGTTGTATGTCATTTGAGTCATAGAACATGATTAAGTTATTCAATCCGAGTGTGCCAGCAAGACGGCCTACACCTTGTGATATTTCCTCCTGAATACCTCCGTCTGAAATGTAGGCATATATTTTATGCTGCATAACAACCTTACCCAATCTTGCTTCCAAGAACTTCTCTGCTATAGCTGCACCTGCAGCAAAGGCATGACCTTGTCCCAAAGGACCAGAAGTATTTTCTACACCTCTTGTAATGTTTCGCTCTGGATGTCCGGGAGTAGGAGAGCCCCATTGTCTAAACTGTTGTAATTCTTCAAGAGAAAATTTACCTTGTAAGGCTAGTGCTGAATACAACATAGGAGACATGTGGCCAGGATCAAGATAAAATCGATCTCGACCACTCCATGTCGGGTCTTCAGGATCATAAACAAGAAACTTCGCAAATAAAACATTTATAAAGTCGGCACCACCCATTGCACCTCCAGGGTGCCCAGATTTAGCCTTCTCTACCATTGAAGCAGCCAAAATGCGGATGTTATCTGCTGCAAGATTCATTAGTGTTGTACTTTCCATTGCTATAAAAAGAGGTTATAACTTAATATTGCAAATATACTATTTATTATTTATACCCCAACTGATTTCTTTAGTTATTTATTTATTTAAACGCAATTTCATGTGTGACACTCTTGATACCCTTTAAATATTAACATTGATTCACGCGAAAGTTGTAAAAATAACACAAAAAACCTCTTGTGCATTATAAAACACAAGAGGTTTTTATCACCTTTATATATTATTATTCAACAGGAATATCCTTGTTTATATTTTTGCAACCTGCAATTGCGTAGAAGAACATATAAGCAATTGCAATCAACGGAACGATATATGAAATCAGATATCCCGCATTGTCTGCAATAAAACTTTGAAGCAATGGAAGCAATCCTCCACCAACAACCATCATCATGAAAATACCAGAAGCTGCTGCGGTATACTTTCCAAGTCCTTCTGTAGCCAAGTTAAAGATGGATGTCCACATGATGGAAGTGCAAAGACCACAGAGAACCAAAAGAACGGCTGCAATAGGAACTACCACGGTATCAAAAGAAGAACCAGAAAATACCGGCATAGAAACCGTAACAGTGTTTCCCAAGAAAATAGCCAAAACTATAAATACCATTGCTACAGAAGTGGCAATCGTCATCATCGCCTTGCTTGAAACTCTATTTGCGATAAAGCTTGAGCAGAAACGACCAACAAGCATAAGAAACCAATAGGTAGCTGCCACAGAGCCTGCAATGGCTACTGCATTTCCTGTTAACCCCGCACCGGCACTGGTTTGGTCGCTTAGATAATAAATCAATGTTCCCGGAATACCAACTTCTACACCCACATAAACAAAGATTGCGATAACACCAAAAACAAAATGGCGGAAAGCCCAAGGACTGTGCTCAAACACTGTATCCTTTGTAACCTTTCCCTTGTCAGGATCGGAAATAGGAATAAAACTCAATATGATAAATGCGGCAGCAAATACTGCCATAGCGATATAGAGTACAAGATTTACGTCTACCATCTTTGTAGAGGCTGTAACAGTACCAATCAAAGCCCCAACAAAAAGAGGAGTCAGAGTGCCGGAAAGAGAGTTAAGAGTGCCACCAATCATATTCAATTGGTTACCTCTATTTCCGCCGCCACCAAGAAGGTTCAGCATTGGGTTTACAACTGTATTCAGAATACATACAGAGAATCCTGAAATAAATGCGCCTGTTAAATATATACCAAAGCCAGTAGTCTTTGCTTCAATAGATCCTGAAACAAACTGTGTTAATACCCCCACAAAACCAACAGCAATACCAATCATTGCAGTTCTCTTATAACCAATCTTTGTTAAAAGCTTTCCCGCGGGGATACCCATAAATAAGTATGCCAAGAAGTTCATGGCATTGCCAAGCATACCTACAGTATTAGCGCTCTCTCCTGCAAAAGCATTTTTCCAAATAATACCTATCGGTGCTGCAAGATTTGTGACGAATGAAATCATAGCATAAAGGAACATCATTGTGATGATGGCAATTATGCTTCCATTTTGTTTAGTTTGATTTTCCATATTAGGTTTTAATTATAATTTGATGAATTTCTTAATAATATGCAATTTTGAGATTCTTCAATCTGCGACACTAAATTTATATACCGTTTTCTGCTTGTATTGCATGTCTGGTTCCAATACAACAGAGGGGAAATAACTGTGATTGGGGGAATCCGGAAAATGTTGTGCTTCAACACAGATGGCACTGCGTTTGGGGAAGGTTGCTCCAAACTGTCCTTTATAGCCTGTTGCCCAATTATCTGTGTAAATCTGAACACCAGGCTCTGTCGTATAAACTTCCATCACTCTACCACTTGTAGGATCAGTAACTTTAACAGCAAAACTTAACTCATCTTCTTCGTCCTTATTTAATACAAAGCAATGATCATAGCCTGCACCATGCTTTATCTGCTCATGATCTGCCTCTATATCCTGGCCAATAGTTTTAGGTGTTCGAAAATCGAAAGGCGTATTATCAACTTTAAGAATCTCACCAGTTGGTATGCTATCCTTGTCAATTGGAATATAATAATTTGCATTAATTTCACACACCATGTTTTCAATAGATGGAGTAGGGTTTCCTATTCCCGATAAAGAGAAAAAGCCATGATGAGTCAAATTAATAATTGTCTTTTTATTAGTGGTGGCTAAATACTCTATGATTAATTCATTATCATTAGTAAAGGTGTACATTACAGTGGTCTTTAACTCACCAGAATAACCTTCCTCTCCATAAGCACTTACATAATGAAGGACTAGAGTTTGTTCGTTCATCATTTGTGCATCCCATACTCTGGCATGGAACCCCTTCGGGCCACCATGAAGATGGTTGGGGCCGTTGTTTACAGCTAATTGATATTCCTTTCCATGTAATTTGAATTTACCTTTGCAAATTCTATTTCCATAGCGACCAATCAGTGTTGAGAGAAAAGGTTCTGGAGAAGATATTACATCTTGGATGTTATCATGTCCCTGGATAATATTGGCCTTTACACCATTTTTGTCAGGAACCATTAATGCAACCACGGCACCACCATAGTTTGTTATTGCAACTTCATTGCCATGAGCATTACTTAAAATAAAGAGATCAGTTTCTTTATGATCAACAATGGCTTGAAAATCACATCGTTTCAAACCGCAGATATTTTTTTTATCCATCGTGTTCATCATCAAATTGTTAGTACTTATTTTTAGATTTACGATTTTATTGCAAAGTAACTGAAAAAAAACGGAAATTACAAATAAAGGAATAAAAAAGTAAGAATAATTTGACGGATAAATATATTATTTTATGTGGGATAAGTAAGATAGCAAATCTGCAACGACATAACTACTCCCACCTATAAATACAAAATCGTCTGTTTTTGCATCTCTAAGAGCTTGGTCATAAGCTGTTATAACGTTATGGTAAATACTTCCTTTTAAACCATAATGCAGACCACAAGCAGCAATCTTTTCTACGGGGAACGCCCTATCTGTACATGGCTGAGTCCAATAATAAATCCCATTTTTAGGAAGCATAGTCATCACTGTTTCCAAATCTTTATCATCTACCATGCCAAAAACTATACGTTTCACATTGCCGGGATGTTGGGTTATTTGTTGACTTAAAAACTTCCAGCCGCCAGAATTATGACCAGTATCACAAACTATATATGGTTTTTTCCCAAGATATTGCCAGCGTCCTAAAAGCCCTGTTTGCTGGGCTACAAATCCTATTCCTCTGATGACAGCTTCTTCTTTTCTTATAATGTGTTGACGCTTGAGTTCTTTTGCTGCGACCAATATCGTATTCATATTCATCTCCTGATAGTCTCCTGTCAAATCCCCATACACATATTGTCTGTCAACCAAGTGGTATCTTCGTCCTCCGCCCATACCCAATTCTGAAGAAATAAGCATTCTATTTTGTAAATCTTCTGCAAAAATAATGGGAGCATTCTCGTCTAGAGCCCTTTGTGTAAACACGGAGCGAGTGTCCAAATTGCTTTCGCCTATAACCACAGGAACTTTTTCCTTGATGATGCCTGCCTTCTCTCGGGCAATTTTGTCCAAAGTATTTCCTAAGAACTTGGTGTGGTCAAGGCTAATATTCGTTATAATAGACAATATTGGTGTGATAATATTGGTACAATCAAGCCGACCGCCAAGCCCTACTTCTATAATCGCAATATCTATCTGGCAGTCCGCAAAATATTTAAATGCCATAGCTGTCGTCAGTTCAAAAAAACTTGGATGTAAGGGCTCAAAAAAAGAGCGATATTTTTCTACAAAATCAATAACGTATGATTCACTTATACAAACTCCATTGACTTTGATTCTCTCTCTGAAATCAATGAGATGTGGACTTGTGTATAATCCCACTTTATATCCGTCAGTCTGCAAAATAGATGCTAAAGTATGAGAACAAGAACCTTTCCCATTAGTTCCCGCAACATGAATCGTCTTATACTTTTGGTGAGGATGACCGAAAAACGAATCCATTGTCAGGCTATTATCTAAACCTTCCTTATAAGCAGAAGCACCCACATGTTCGAAAACAGGGGTGCTTGTAAATAAATATTCAATAGTTTCCTTGTATGACATGGTGGGATTAATTAAAATAATTCTTGAATCTTTTAAAAATAGATTCTTTCGTCATAGAATCACCTTTAAAATTATCACTATTTCTAAATCCTTCTATCTTTTCTTTTTCTTCCTTGTTTAAGGTTTTGGGAATAAATACGCTTATGTTGACAACTAAATCTCCTACTCCAGAGCCATAACCTTGAACAGCAGGTAAACCTTTGTGTCTTAAGCGAAGTGTTTTTCCCGGTTGCGTACCTTGTTCAATTTTTATTTTAACTTTATTACCCGTAATTGTCGGAATTTCAACTTCGCCACCCAAAGTCGCGGTCGGGAAATCCAACAATAAGTTGTAAATAATATCCTGTCCGTCTCTTATAAAGGTGTCATTTGCGCTTTCTTCTATGAGAACCTGAATATTGCCACTAACCCCATTATGAGCTCCGGCATTTCCTTTACCTGGCACATTGACAACCATGCCTTCGGTTACACCGGCTGGAATCTTGATTTCAACGACTTCTTCACCTTTCACAACACCAGAACCGCCACAATGTTGACACTTATTTTTGATAATGGTTCCTTCACCGTGGCAAGTAGGGCATTCAGATTGAGTCTGCATCATGCCAAGCATGGTACGGACAGTCCTAACGACAACACCCTGGCCCTGACAGGTGCGGCAGGTCTCTGTACTACTCCCCGTTTCTGCACCGCTACCATGACAATGATTACAAGTTATATCCTTACGGACTTTAAACTTCTTGGTAACACCAGTCGATATTTCTTGCATAGAAAGCTTTACTTTCAAGCGCAAATCATTGCCACGATATTGTTGCCGACGTCCACCGCCACCAAATCCTCCAAAATCAGAGAAACCTCCGTGACCACCAAAGATATCGCCGAACATCGAGAAGATATCGTCCATATCCATGCCGCCACTAAATCCGCCAAAACCACTACCTTGAGGACCGTTAAATCCAAATTGATCATATTGCTGGCGTTTTTGAGGGTCACGAAGAACGTCATAGGCTTCTGCTGCTTCCTTAAATTTTTCTTCAGCCTCCGTATTCCCCGGATTACGATCTGGATGATATTTTATCGCAATCTTTCTATATGCTTTTTTGATGTCGTCATCAGACGCCGATTTATCTACGCCTAAGACTTCATAGTAATCACGTTTTGCCATAAGTCACTAAAATATTTATTGTCCAACAGTAACCTTGGCATGACGAATTACTTTCTCATTCATCATGTAACCATTTTGAACACAATCAATTACTTTGCCTTTGTAGTTGTCCAAGCCTGGTACCATTGCTATAGCCTCATGAAAGTCTACATTGAAATCAATATTATCGGTATCAATTTTTTTTACACCGAGCCCTCCGAGAACCTTGATAAACTTATTGTAAATCATTTCAACTCCCGCCCGTATAGCATCTGGATCTTCGCTTTTATCTTTCAAGGCACGTTCGAAGTCATCTAAAACAGGTAGTATGGCTTCAACAGCTTTCTCGCCACCATTCTGCCGGAGTTCTTCCTTCTCTTTAATTGTGCGCTTGCGATAATTGTCAAACTCAGCAATCTTTCTTAATAGCTGATCTTTTAGCTGTATATTTTCCTCTTCCAGTTTTGTAGTTATATCATCAACTGGTATATCTGACGTTTTGTCATTATCTTCTGTCGATTCTGTTTTAGCCTCGTCTTTATTCGAAGCTTCCATATCTTCAAATTCTTTTAAATCCTCTATATCTTGTTTATTGATATTTTCTTTATCCATAGTTTTGTTCATCATAATAATTTTATCAAATTGTATTACAAATATTGTGCCACAAAAATCCCCTTCATTCGATGGGGAAGGGGATTTGTTGTTTTTAATTTTGATACATTTGTGCTTTCAACTCCTTGATAGCATTGTCATAGATGTATTCATCATAACTCATTAGCTTATCAATAGTACCATTGGGAGTCAATTCTATAATTCTGTTGGCAACCGTTTCGATAAACTCATGGTCATGACTTGCAAAAAGGATGTTGCCTTTGAAAGTACTTAAGTTATTATTGAAAGCCTGAATACTTTCCAAATCAAGATGGTTGGTCGGAGTATCAAGAATAAGGCAATTGGCATTCTGCAATTGCATGCGTGCTATCATGCAACGCATTTTTTCTCCTCCAGAAAGTACGTTCACTTTCTTTTCGACCTCTTCCTGCTTAAAAAGCATTCTGCCAAGGAAGCCTTTCATTACGACCTCGTTGCCCACGCCATATTGGCTTAGCCATTCAACAAGGTTTTTGTCTGTCTCAAAAAACTTTGTATTATCCAAAGGGAGATAAGCCGTTGTAATAGTTACTCCCCACTTATACTCTCCGGTATCAGCCTCTCTATTACCATTAATGATCTCAAAAAGGGCGGTCATTGCTTTGGGATTATGACTCAAGAAGACCACTTTTTCACCTTTCTCTATATTGAAATTCACATGGTCAAACAATACGGTTCCATCAGAGTCTACCGCTTTCAGATTGCTGACTTCCAGTATCTGATTACCCGGATCACGCTCCATTTGGAAGATAATGCCTGGATATTTTCTGCTTGAAGGTTTAATTTCCTCCACATTCAATTTCTCCAACATCTTTTTACGTGAGGTTGTTTGACGGCTCTTGGCCACATTTGCAGAAAAACGACGAATAAACTCTTCAAGTTCTTTTTTCTTTTCTTCAGCTTTCTGGCGCTGATTCTGTGCTTGACGTAAAGCTAACTGGGAACTTTCGTACCAGAAAGAATAGTTTCCAGAGAAAATGGTTACTTTGCCGAAATCAATATCCACAGTTTGTGTGCTGACAGCATCTAAGAAATGGCGGTCGTGACTAACAACCAGCACCGTCTGCTCAACATTGCCTAAATATTCTTCCAGCCATTCTACGGTATCTAAGTCAAGGTCATTGGTAGGCTCATCTAGTAGCAGGTTATCCGGCTTTCCAAAAAGAGCCTTTGCCAACATAACTCTCACTTTCTCGTTATTAGAAAGTTCACTCATTATTTTGGTATGCAGATTTTCTTGTATACCAAGATTTTGCAAAAGTTGAGCAGCGTCACTTTCTGCTTCCCAACCATTCATCTCTGCAAATTTTTCCTCCAACTCTGCGGCCCGGTTTCCGTCTTCTTCAGTCATTTCGGGTTTAGAGTACAGCATATTTCTCTCTTGCATGTTGTTCCACAAAGGTTGATGTCCCATTAAGACGGTATCCATCACGCAAAATTCGTCATATTTAAAGTGATCTTGCTCCAATACAGAGAGGCGTTCGCCTGGTCCCAATTCTACCGTACCTTTGTTAGGTTCCAAATCACCGCTAATAGCCTTGAGAAGGGTAGATTTGCCCGCACCATTAGCACCAATTACTCCATAGATATTACCATGAGTGAATTTGATATTCACATCTTTGTACAAAACTCGCTTTCCAAATTGAATTGCAAGATTAGTTACTGTTATCATTCTTTTTTGACTTATATGAGTTTCGCTAAAATCATAGAAATTCCAAAGCTATTTAGAGAGTCAAAAGCGACGGAAACGAAATAGCATAAGGTAAGGTGAAAATCTGCGAAACTATAGTTAATTATTTCTTTTATATTAATTCCTGCTGCAAAAGTACGTTTTTTTTTACTTTTACCCAAGCTAATTGCATTCTGTATCAGCTTTTTTGTAAAAGAAGGTTATAAAATTCTTACAATCCTAATCCCCAATTGTGATGGGTGTTGTCCCATATATTGCCGAAGTGTCATTGGCTCTTCAACCACTTTTTTCCGAATCTGGCTGGCATTCAGTATGTGTAGTCCATTGGCATGCCAAATTGCGATACCCAAATGGCTGGTGTCAAGCCCCTCCTTATTTGTCACGATTGCAATAATGTCTCCATTATGAATAACGTTACGTAAAAGTTTAGTATTTTTAATTTCTGATTTAGGAATATACCGACAGGTTTTATTGCTTAGTTTTTTCTCAATAATCTTAATCTGAGATATCCTTTCTGCTTGATTTTGTAACATAGGATAGAAATCTACATGGGTTGACATATAATTCAATATCAACTGCTGAATAGCTGAAAATGGGGGATTGGACACACTTATCTCAGACACATATCCTTTCTTTGAATTTGCCTCTATCCAATCGGTAAAATAATGCTTTCTGGTTACATAATCAATAGTACCATCATGATAACGAAGCGCTTGTAAAGTTTTGCAAAAGTCTTGAAATCTCTTCGTATTTGCTTGTGTACACATAACGAGTGCTATGACATTCTCAACATACGTCGTACAATCCAGTTGGCGCAGATTTATAACCAACTTTTCTTGACTATTATTTTCTAAAGTTTTAGCTACATAAGGTAATCCTAACAATTGTCGAGCAAAATAGATTGTCAATTTGTCTGTTGGTAATTTTCTATCTGCTTTGCTCAGTAGCTGAACTACTTTTAGGCTGTCAGCTTTCGTATAATCGATTTCACGGAAATCCATAGTTGTTCCTGCCTTAATACTAGAAACAGAAAGCAACATGATAAATAGAAGGGCAAGGTTATTCTTCAGCATTTCCCCAAATAAAATTAATAGATTCTTTCCACTTGTTTAACGCCCTTTACAGTGCGGATTCGCTTCAAAAGTGCTTCAAGTTTACTCTTATCATCAAGTTGTACTACAAGATTACCTTTGAAGATGCCGTCATTACTATCTATGTTGATACTTCTCATTACAATCTTTTCCTCCTTGGAAATAATATTCGTAATATTACTTACAATGCCTATATCATCTACACCAATAACCCGTATTGCAATGCTATATTGCCCATTTCCTTTGCCACTCCATTTGGCTTTGACTACGCGATAGCCAAATCGTTTACGCAACTCGGGAGCATTCGGGCAATCTGAACGATGAATTGTGATACCACCGTTTACCGTCACAAATCCAAAGACCTGATCTCCGTATATAGGATGACAGCACTGAGCCAATTTGTAATCTATACCTTTAAGATTGCGGTCAATAATCAAGACATCATCATTGCCCTTGGCCAACTCTGTGTGAGGATTCTCATATTCAAACTGATCTGCACTTGCTGTAGCCCGAGGTGTGCTTGTCACATTCTGCTGATGATTATACACCTCTGTATATTGCTCAATGATGAGATTAGAGTCAAGTTTCCCCTCCGCAACATCTTTATAGAATTCTGAATTTTCCTTATAACCCATTTTCTTGATAAGATGGGCCATAGTCGATTCTTGTATTTCTATCTTGCGGTTCTTAAATCTGCGTTCCAGTAACTCCTTGGCCATCAGACCTTCCTTAGCCTGCGTTTCTTTCAGAGCAAGACGTATCTTTGACTTAGCCCTACTGCTTTTTACAATATTCAACCAATCACGCTTAGGTTTTTGATTGCTTTGCGTAAGAATTTCAACGGTATCACCAGAATGTAGTACATCTCTGAAAGAAACTGCTTTGCCATTTATTTTACCTCCCACACAGGTATTGCCAATATTGGAATGGATATGGTATGCAAAATCCAAAATAGTTGCTCCCTTGGGAAACTTAATCAGATCACCCTTGGGAGTAAACACATACACTTCGTCTTCATACAGATCCATTTTGAACTGATCCATCAGCTGAAGATCATCATTATTCTCTAATGCCGATCTTATATTTCCAAGCCATTCGTCGATTCCACCTTCACTCTTTATGCCTTTATACCGCCAATGTGCAGCCAATCCATGCTCAGCCACCAGATCCATTCGCTCTGTACGAATCTGCACCTCAACCCACTTACTTTCAGGCCCCAGAACAGTAATGTGCAAACTTTCGTAGCCATTACTTTTGGGAACACTCAACCAGTCGCGAAGCCGCTTGGGGTTAGGCTGGTACATGTCTGTCACGATAGAGTAGACTTGCCAACACAACATTTTCTCACGCTCTATCGAAGAATCGATTATAATACGTATGGCGAAAAGATCATAAATGCCCTCAAAGTTGCACTTTTGTTTCTTCATTTTTTGCCAAATGGAGTGAATACTCTTTGTACGCGCTTTCATGTGGTAGTTCAGCCCCATGGCTTTCAGGCGATCATCCAATGGCTGTACAAACCTTTTGATATAAGAGTCTCGCGTTTCTTTTGTCGCATTCAACTTATCTTTTATTAAGTAATAGGCGTCATGCTCCAAATATTTCAGACTTAAATCTTCTAATTCGCTCTTCAACTTATAAAGTCCGAGTTTATGGGCCAGTGGAGCATACAAATAGCTTGCTTCCTCTGCAACGGCCCTTTGGGCTTCTTTTTGATTCGTATTGCGAATATGGCGCATTAAGTTGACACGATCAGCAATCATAATCAGAATAACGCGCATATCTTCAGAGAAAGAAACCAGCAGATTCCTGAAGTTCTCACTCTCGATAACAGGATTTTTTTTGTATAATTCCTGAACTTTTATCAAACCATGAATAATGTGAGCAACCCCTTCGCCATATTCCGCTTTTATACTGTCTAAGGTAGAGATATTTGATACAACATTATAATAGAGCAGAATTGCCAAAACGCTATCACGCTTTAAACCGATTTTACTTACGGCAATCTCTGCCGTACGCAATCCTTGCAAAACAGGATGTAAACCAAAAAGATCTCGTTTAAGTTTCCCATTGTTAATTGCTTGGATAATTTGCCGACGAAGTGTTCTCTCATCACCGGCACATAGTGTATCAGCAATCGCTTTTCTCAGCTGTGATAATAGCTTTGACGTTTCTACTAATTCCTCGTGTGTAAATTCAAGTTTCTCTACCATATTCTATTCATCTTACTGGTGCTGATCTCTTAACAAATCATTCACCACTTTTACGGGATCAAAAGTACTCAGAGGCACTTCTACAAAAATCGTATTCCAGTCACTCATGGCCCCATTCCATAATCCGGGAAGCTCCAACGCCTTTAACTCTTTTCCGTTCTTGCTTTTATGGCTGATGAATCCCGTACTATGATCCACATAGTCTGGAAGATTGAATTTCTCGCCCTTATAATTATAGATCGCGCACACGAGATCAACAGGGTTAAAGTGGGTGCCATTGGTAAACATCTTGACAAACTCCTCGTTATTGGTGTCAATCTGACTACTTTCAAGAATCTGAAGACTTGTTGTTTCGTCTTGATTGTAGACTATAAAAGGACCGCCTCCGGGTTCACCTACATTTTTAACAACACCGCAGACGCGCATGGGGCGATTTAGCTTTTTCCTTAGATAGCAAGTCAAATCGCCATCTTCCAACTCTTTCAGATCTTCTTTTCTGCAACATAAGTCGCGTTGCAAGAATCTGACAATCTCTTGTAGTAACTCATGTGAATATTCACCGCTGTCTAAAACTTTTATATATTCAAAAGCCTTGGCCTGCTTCTCTACAAGAACACCGGCAATAATCTCCTTATAAGCTATCGTATCATTCTTCAATCTGTCCGGAGTTACGTTATCGATATTCTTGATAAAGATAATATCAGCATTGATATCATTTAGGTTTTCAATCAAAGCACCATGACCTCCGGGACGGAAAAGCAAGGTGCCGTCTTCGTTTCTGAAAGGTGTATTATCCGGATTGGCCGCAATCGTATCAGTACT
>CAUURC010000056.1:0-18599 GCA_963547405.1 uncultured Prevotella sp. | reverse complement strand
ATTAAGAAATAAAAATCCCAGCAACTTATTATGTTACTGGGATTTACTTATTTTTAATTAGCGTTTGTTAGCACTTTTACTTCACTTCCTCAAAATCTGCGTCTTGAATAGTGTCGTCCTGCTTTGGCTGCTCTTGCTGTGCCTGCTGACCTGTGTCTGCGCCCGGCTGTGCACCCGCACCTTGATATATCTGCTGTGATGCTGCCTGCATTACGGTGTTGAGGTTGTTGATTGCCGTATCGATTGCGGTAACGTCAGCGGCCTTGTGAGCGTCTTTGAGTTGCTGGAGAGCTGACTCAATACCGGGCTTTTGATCGGCTGGTATCTTATCGCCGTTGTCCTTCAAGAAGTTCTCGGTTGTGAAAATCATTGAGTCGGCTTGGTTGAGCTTGTCTATCTTCTCGCGCTCTGCTTGGTCGGCTGCAGCGTTCTGCTCGGCCTCTGCCTTCATGCGATCGATTTCCTCTTGGCTCAATCCGCTTGAAGCCTCAATACGAATTTTCTGCTCCTTGCCGGTGGCCTTGTCTTTTGCGCTTACGTTAAGAATACCGTTAGCGTCGATATCGAATGTTACTTCGATTTGCGGAACACCACGACGAGCCGGTGCGATACCTTCGAGATTGAACTGTCCGATACTCTTATTCTGTGAAGCCATTGGGCGTTCTCCCTGTAATACATGGATAGTAACGGCTGTCTGGTTGTCAACCGCGGTAGAGAACGTCTCACTCTTCTTGCAAGGAATGGTCGTGTTAGCCTCAATCAGTTTGGTCATAACGCCACCCATGGTTTCGATACCGAGGGTCAACGGAGTAACGTCGAGCAATACGATATCACCTACACCACTCTCCTTGTTGAGGATAGCGCCTTGAATAGCCGCGCCTATGGCTACCACCTCATCGGGGTTCACACCCTTTGATGGCTCTTTACCGAAGTAGTTCTTAACCAATGTCTGCACGGCAGGAATACGGCTTGAACCACCTACGAGGATAACCTCGTCAATATCAGATGTAGAGAGCTTAGCATCGCGCACGGCATTCTGGCAAGGAACCAGACAAGCCTGAATCAAATCGTGAGCCAACTGCTCAAACTGTGCACGCGTCAAGGTCTTCACTAAGTGCTTGGGTACACCACCTTCCGCAGAGATGTATGGCAAGTTGATTTCGGTTGTGGTCGAACTTGATAATTCTATCTTGGCCTTTTCGGCTGCTTCCTTCAGGCGCTGCATAGCCATCGGATCCTTGGTCAGGTCGATACCTTCGTCAGCCTTGAAACCATCGGCCAGCCACTTGATGATTACTTGGTCGAAATCATCACCACCCAAGTGGGTGTCACCATTTGTAGAGAGCACTTCAAACACGCCGCCACCAAACTCAAGGATAGAGATATCGAATGTACCACCACCCAAGTCGAACACGGCAATCTTCATATCCTTGTTAGCCTTGTCAACGCCATAGGCCAAAGCCGCGGCTGTTGGCTCGTTCACGATACGCTGAACGTTGAGGCCCGCAATCTGACCGGCTTCCTTAGTAGCCTGACGCTGTGAGTCGGAGAAGTAAGCCGGAACGGTGATAACGGCGTCAGTTACTTCCTGACCGAGGTAGTCCTCGGCGGTTTTCTTCATCTTCTGAAGCACCATTGCGGAGATTTCCTGTGGCGTATATTTACGACCTTCAATCTCTACGCGTGGGTAGCCGGTGTCATTTATGACCGTATAAGGCATTGTTTCAGCCTCTTTGCGGCTCTGTTCGTAGGTTTCACCCATGAAACGCTTGATAGAGTAAACCGTGTTCTGCGGATTCGTGATAGCCTGACGCTTTGCGGGATCACCCACTTTGCGTTCACCGTCTTTTATAAAACCAATTACTGAAGGTGTTGTACGCTTGCCTTCACTGTTTGTAATTACTACAGGTTCGTTGCCTTCAAATACAGATACGCAACTGTTTGTAGTTCCTAAGTCGATTCCAATAATCTTTCCCATAATTGTATATATATTATTTCTTGTTATTCTTAAATAAAAGAGTAGCCGCTTTAACGGCGACATCCCAAAATAACAAACCCTATGCCATGGGGAAAGAACAGGCATAGGGTGTGACAAGTTGACATAACTAATCGATAAAGCGCTTGACGAGATTGTCATAGTTGTCAATGCGCCGATCGCGGAGGAAGGGCCACCAACGCCTTACATCCTCGCTGTGGTCGAGGTCTACGCTCACAATGACGCTCTCTTCCTCATCGGTTGAAGCCTGATAGTGGAGTTCGCCCTGCGGTCCGGCCACAAAACTGCTGCCCCAGAACTGAATACCTTCGGTCTGTCCGCTGGGATCCGGCTCGAAGCCTGTGCGGTTGACGGTAATGACGGGCAGTCCGTTGGCTACGGCATGTCCACGCTGCACGGTTGTCCAAGCCTCACGTTGACGCTGCTGTTCGTCGGGCGTGTCACTCAAGGCGTAGCCGATGGCCGTGGGATAGATGAGCAGTTGGGCGCCCTGTAGTGTCATGAGGCGGGCTGCTTCGGGGTACCACTGATCCCAACAGACCAGCACACCCAATCGTCCCACGCTGGTATCGATGGGGCGGAAGCCCATGTCGCCCGGCGTGAAATAGAATTTTTCGTAATAGGCAGGGTCATCGGGAATGTGCATTTTGCGGTATTTACCGGCAATGCTGCCATCGGCTTCGATGACGACAGCGGTGTTATGATAAAGTCCGGGGGCTCGTTTTTCAAACAGCGAGGTCACGATGACCACATGATATTGCCGGGCCAGTTCGCCGAAGAAGTCGGTAGAAGGGCCTGGAATGGGCTCAGCCAAGTTGAAATTGTCTACATCTTCCACTTGGCAGAAATAGAGAGAGTTGTGCAATTCCTGCAAAACGATGAGCTGCGCGCCCCGTTGTGCCAGGTCGGCAATGCCTTCAGCCAGCCTTACCATGTTATCTTGGCGGTCGGCCACGTTGTGTTGTTGTAAAAAACCTATCTTTAGTTCGTTCATAATTTGAGTAGTGGGTGTTAGGTGTTAATTGGAAAAGGGCAGAGCGGTTTGAACCTTATTCACGCTCGTCGCTTCTCATATCTCGAATTGATTTCATACCCCTTCCGGGTATTGCATGGTGAGACAGTGGAGCGAACCATGCTGGCGAATGACCACAGAAGCGTCTATTCCGATAATATCACGCGAAGGGAAGGCTTGTGCGATCGTGTCCATGGCTGTCCGGTCTTTATCCGGTTGTCCGTAGGTAGGCACCATAACGGCTCCGTTCAGAATGACGAAGTTGGCATAGGTGGCAGGCAGTCGGTCTTCGCCGTCGTAGATGGCGGCAGGCATGGGCAACCGCAGTAGGCGATAGGGAAGTCCTTCTTCATTCTTCAGTGCCATGAGCTGTGTTTCCAATGCTTGAAAGTCTTCAAACTGTTCATCCTGCGGATCGTCACAGCCTATATATAATAAGGTGTCGTTTGGAGCCGTTCTGACGATGGTATCGATATGTCCGTCGGTGTCGTCACCCATGAGATTGCCATGGTCAAGCCAGACGATGTGGCGTGCGCAAAGCTCTTGTTTCAGTCGTTCTTCAATCTGTTGCTGGCTGAGCGGCTGGTTACGGTGGGGGGCCAACAGGCACATGGAGGTGGTGAAAACCGTCCCTTTGCCATCGCTCTCTATCGAACCACCCTCCAAAACGAAGTCGTTCTTGTCAATCAGTTCGCCCCGCAGTGCCCCTTGAGCATAGAGCGCGCCGGTGATGGCGTTGTCTTTCTCTGCCTCGAACTTTTCTCCCCAGCCGTTAAACTTGAAGTCGAGCAGGCGACAGCGTTTTGGTTGGCTGTTGTCTTGTGCGACAAGCGTTATGCCACCATGGTCGCGGGCCCACGTGTCGTCGCTTTCTACGGGGCAGACGCGGACTCGCGTCCATTGCTCCTCGCTTAATTTTGGTCGCAACAGCGCTTCTACCATCTCCGGTTCTTGCGCCGCAATCAGCACGGGTTCGTAGCGGGTAATGACGTCTGTCATTTTAATGAATGTTGCCGTAATCTCTTTCAGATAGGGCAGCCAGTCTGTCTGCGCGTGCGGCCACGTCAGTTGAATGCAACTTTGCTGTTCCCATTCGGCCGGTAAGATAAATTCCGAACGCCCATCCGGATTGCCTGTTGTTGTCATATCGTACTTTTTCTAAATCAATTCTTTGCAAAAATACGCATTTTCCGTTAGTCGGGCAATAAGTCCGACGGCTTTTCACGGGAGCGTTATAATATGGTACGTTAAAAAAAAGAAAAACTAAAAACCGAAGAAATCTTAATCCTGACATTCCTCAACTTTAATAATAAAAAGCTATATCTTTGCAGTTATAGAAGCATGTTGACCAATGCGTTTCCAATAGCTTTACTATGGGTTTCTAAAAGCAGCCCTTTTAGCCGCTAAAAGGGCTGCTTTTAGGAGGTAAAAGGGCTGCTATTACAACGTAAAAGGGCTGCTTTTAGAAAACGGGAAGATAACGAAGGTAACCGCGAACTGTATCAATGACGTGAGAAGGTTGGCTGAATGGCTTTGTAAGTACTTTACAATCAGTTAGTTGTATCCTAAATAAGAATAAACGAATGCTCGAAATAAAAGACCCCATATATCATCAGGAAGGTCGGCTCATGCTGACCGCAGATTTCTCCTTTGCCGTAAACGGGGGCGAGGCTGTATGCTTGGCCGACGCTGACGGGGCGGCAGCCGCGTTGCTGTTGCGGGTGTTGATGGGGCTTGAGCCTTTGGAAAGCGGCTTTGTTAACATCGACGGCGACCTGCTCACACCGCTTTCGGCTCCCTATTTTCGCCGTCAGATGGCCTATGTGCCACAGCAGTTGGAACCTTTCTACGAAACCGTGGGCGACCTTGTCGACACGTTGCTCGATTTAGAAGCCAATCGTTTGGCCGACGCGGGCAGCAAGCAGGTGGTGCACGAACTCAAGCTGTTGGGTCTCGATGCCCAACTGTTGACCCGGCGCATGGACGAAACGCTGTTTGCCACGGTGCAACTCGTTATGCTGGCGGTGGCTCTCGTGTTGCGCAAACCTTATGTGCTCATCGATAATCCGGCCCAAATTGATGCCGCGTTGGTGGCTTCGCTCTTATCGAGGATGAAGCAGAACGGCCAGGCTGTCGTTATTGTGAGCAACGAACCGATTGTTTCGTCGGTATGCGATTATCTCATTCGGATGGAAGCCACGGCTCCGTCCCCAATCAATTTGTAGCATGGATATTTCTGTTTTAGGTGTTTTCTTCGGCATTCTGTTGTTAGCCGTACCCCTGTTTGTGATTTATCGTTTCAATATCGCACTCGAAACCAAACTCTATAAGGCCTTCGGCAAACTGCTGTTGGTCATCGGCGTGACGGCTTTTCTGATGAAGATGTTGCTCCTTTGGAACAATCTCTTCCTTAATTTGCTTTGCTTCGTGCTGATGGCCGTGCTGGCCGCGTTCTCCACGGTGACCCATGCCCGCATGGGAACAGCCCGCTTTCTGCTACCCTCCATGGCCGGTATATTACTTTCGAGTTTGTTTTTCGGACTCTATTTCCTGCTCTTGGTGCTCAGTCTGAAGAATCCTTTCGACACCCGTTTTTTCCTTCCGGTGATGGGATTGCTCATCGGGGGCGTCATTTCCGTGAACGCCCAAGCGCTGCATGTTTATTATTCGGGGCTTCGCCATCATGCTCAACTCTACGATTACCTGCGTGGCAATGGCTCAACCCATGTGGAAGCCGTCACTTATTTCCTGCGTCGGGCTATGCAACGGGTGCTTATGCCCTACCTGAAGCGTATGGGAACGGCCGTCACGCTGACCACTCCATTCCTGATGTGGGCTTTGTTGGCCGGTGGTGTTGATCCTATTGTGGCCGCCGAGTTTGAAGTATTGTTGCTCATCACGTCGCTGGCAGCCGGTTGTGCCTCGTTGCTCATCACGTTATGGGTGGCCCGTCGCTATGCTTTCGATGCTTACGGAAAGTTGAAATCATGAAGCGTCGTACCGGAATCTTATGGTTGCTGCTGTTCCTGACGGGGCTGAGCAGCTGCAACCTTTTATCCTCGCATCGTCATCGGCCGCTTATGGCGGGCGTTCAGAAGTCGTTGCCGGCCGAATCGGAAGCCCCTGTCGAAACGTCGTTGGCAGCGGAAACAGACTTTGATTCGCTGCTTCCCCGTATATTGAAGGCCGAAGTGCCCTCGCAGATACTGCGGCGTGAGGGCTATGTCGTGTCGTACAACCAAGACAACCGCATACCTAATTGGGTGATGTGGCACTTGACGGCCGACCATACTTCAGGCCCATTCAAGCGTGAAGGTATCAAGTTTCAGACCGATGAAGAGGCTGACGGGCCACGGGTGACCACCTATGACTACATGCGGTCGGGCTACGACCGGGGCCACATGTGCCCTTCGGGTGACAATAAGTGGAGCCATCGGGCGCAGGAGCAATCGTTTCTGCTGACGAATATTTGTCCACAGCATCATCAGCTCAACGTAGGCGACTGGAATGAGATGGAACTTCAGTGCCGGCGGTGGGCACAAGCGTATGGCGATATCTATGTGGTGGCCGGCCCCATTCTGCTCAACAAGCGACATAAGACCATCGGA
This sequence comes from uncultured Prevotella sp., assembly GCA_963547405.1. Taxonomy (GTDB): domain Bacteria; phylum Bacteroidota; class Bacteroidia; order Bacteroidales; family Bacteroidaceae; genus Prevotella. Next base: position 11,983 of record CAUURC010000056.1, on the reverse strand, counting down.
CAGGCCAAAGTAGTGGTGCCCGAAGCTTTTTTTAAGGTGATATTGTGCCTTAGCGGGAAGCCCAAGGCCATTGGGTTCGTCTATCGCAACGAGGCCGGAAACCGTCCGAAAGGCGATTATGTGAACTCGGTGGATCAGATAGAACGTATCACGGGCTTTGATTTCTTCCCCGGATTGCCCGACGATATGGAGCAAGTAGTCGAGTCGCGGCAGGATTTAAGTGAGTGGTAAATAATGTTAACGCGATTTGGGCGCGTAGAGATATCTCGCTAATAATCACTACCTTTGCACTATATTGGGGCTAAATGGCGGCCTTGTTCGCCTTTTGGCTCGCTCAAATAACTTTTCAGCGTGAAAATATTACAAGTGTTATCAGCCCTTGAACAATTCGCGCCTCTGCCCTTACAGGAAGGCTTCGACAATGCCGGCCTGCAGGTTGGACTGACAGAGGCGGAAGTCTCAGGGGCTTTATTGTGTCTTGACGTGACCGAAGCGATTGTGGATGAGGCCATCGCCAAGCATTGTAATCTCATCGTTTCTCATCATCCGCTTATCTTCCACAAGCTCAATCGTGTGAGCAATGACGACTACGTGCAGCGCACCGTGTGGAAAGCTATCAAGAACGATGTATGTATCGTGTCGATGCACACCAATATGGACAACGCGCCCGGTGGCGTCAACTTCCGTATTGCCGCGAAAATGGGACTGGCGGATGTGCGCTATTTCGGTGATACTCGCCATTACGACGATGTTGTCGACGGCGAACCCAGACGCGTGACGTATGCCTCCGGTGTGATGGGAACATTTGAAGAACCGCTTGTGGCCGATGATTTGGTGTGCCTGTTGCGCAATCGTTTCGATGTGGAATGTGTGCAGTGCAACCAACTGTTACGACGTCCAATCCGTAAAGTGGCCATCTGTGGCGGTTCCGGAGCGTTCCTTCTGTCCGAAGCCATCAAAGCCGGTGCCGACGCTTTCGTAACGGGCGAAATGCGTTATCATGAGTTCTTTGGTCACGACCAGCAGATACAGATTTGTGTTATCGGCCATTATCAAAGCGAACAGTTTACCACCGAGGTTTTCAAACAGGTCATCGAACAGGCTTGTCCGGGCGTAGCTTGCCACTTGGCGGAAACCAATACCAATCCCATCATCTATCTTTAGTGGGATTGGGGTAGAAAAAACTCCTTTCAATAGAATCATTAATCAGAAAATATAGAATTATTATGGCAAAAAAAGATCCAACAGATTTGTCGGTAGAAGAGAAACTGAAGACTCTTTACCAACTACAGACGATGCTTAGTGGCATTGACGAGAAGCGTGCCCTTCGAGGTGAGTTGCCGCTCGAGGTACAGGACTTGGAAGACGAAATCGCCGGTCTGAACACCCGTGTGGAGAAGATTGAAAACGAGATTCGTGAGTTCCAGAGCGCCATCGTTCAGAAGAAGGGCGATATTGCCGATGCTCAGGCCAGCGTAGAACGCTACAAGCGTCAGCTCGAAGAGGTGAAGAACAATCGTGAGTACGACACCTTGACCAAGGAAATCGAGTTCCAAGAACTTGAGATAGAGCTTTGCAACAAAAAGATTCGTGAAGCTCAGGTCAAGGTAGGTGAGCGTCAGGAGGACTTGAAAGCCGCGCAGGAGTTGATTGCCGATCGCCAAGGCGACCTCAGTCAGAAGAAGAGTGAGCTGGAGGAAATTATGCAAGAGACGCGCGAAGAGGAAGATCGACTGAAGGAGAAGGCCAGAGAACTTGAGCAGAAGATTGAACCACGCCTGTTGACCAGCTTCCGTCGTATTCGTAAAAATGCCCGCAATGGTTTGGGTGTCGTTTACGTACAGCGTGACGCCTGTGGTGGTTGCTTCAACAAGATACCGCCCCAGCGACAGCTCGATATCAAGATTCACAAGAAGATTATCGTATGCGAATATTGCGGTCGAATCATGATTGATCCCGAACTGGCTGGTATAAAGTCGGCTCAAGCCGCGGAAGAAAAGCCTAAGCGCAAGCGTGCCATTCGTAAGAAGAAGGACGAAGAGGAAGAGGCTTAAACAAAATAGAAGGACGAGGAAGCCCTCTGGTGGGAGCATGCCTCGTCTTTTTTTATTTTCTTTCGATTTATTTTATATACTGTTATTAAAACATTACATCACATGGAAAAACTTATCATTAATTCATACGAAGAGTTTGCGGCTCATTTGGGTGAGCAGTTGGGCGTGTCAGAATGGCTTGAGGTGCCACAGGAACGTATCAATCAGTTTGCCGACGCTACCTTGGATCACCAGTGGATTCACGTTGACGTAGAGCGGGCCAAGACCGAAAGCCCCTATAAGAGTACTATCGCGCATGGTTATCTGACCCTTTCGCTTCTGCCCTATATGTGGGAACAAATCATTGAAGTGAACAATCTGAAAATGATGGTGAACTATGGCATGGACAAAATGCGCTTCGGCAAGCCCGTACTGACCGGTAGCCGCGTGCGCTTGGTGGCTTCGCTTGCCGAGATAGAGAATCTGCGAGGCATTTGCAAGACGAGTATTAAGTTTCAAATAGAAATAGAAGGCGACCGCAAACCCGCTTTGGAAGGTGTCGCTACGTTCTTGTATTACTTCAACTAAATAAATAATGATAGCGATGAAGAAGTTTCTTGCACTCGTGTTGTTGGTAGTTGGCTCATTGACGGCTACGGCCCAGATCGCTCGTCCCAAACTTGTCGTGGGATTGGTGGTCGACCAAATGCGTTGGGATTACCTGTATTACTATTATGACAAGTATGGAACTGATGGGCTGCGTCGCCTTGTCGATCAGGGATATAGCTTTGAGAACACGATGATTAACTATGTTCCGACCGTCACGGCAATAGGTCATTCGAGCATTTATACAGGTTCTGTGCCGGCCTTAACAGGCATTGCGGGCAACCATTTCTTCGAGAACGGAGAATCGAAATACTGTGTCGGCGACCCTACCGTGAAAAGTGTAGGCAGCAACAACAGCGCCGGTCAGATGTCACCACGCAACATGTGGGCTTCGACGCTGGGCGACGAGCTGCGTATCGCTACCGACTTCAAGTCGAAAGTGATCGGTGTGGCCCTCAAAGATCGTGCTGCCATCCTGCCCGCTGGGCATTGTGCGGACGGCGCTTACTGGTGGGACACGAAGGCAGGACACTTCGTTACGAGTACGTTCTATCGTGACGCGTTGCCTGATTGGGTTGTAGCTTTCAATAAAAAGTATAAGCAGAAGCCCGGCACCGAGATGAAATTGCTGGATCTGGGTGTCACGCTGACGTTCAAGATGGCCGAAGCCGCGCTCGAAAACGAACAGCTGGGACAGGATGACGTAACAGATTTGCTGGCTATCAGCATCTCTTCGACCGACGCCATTGGTCATAAATACAGCACGCGAGGCCCTGAAAACGAGAGCGTCTATATGCAACTGGATCGCGACTTGGCCGCTTTCTTCAAGGTATTGGACGAAAAGGTGGGCAAGGGAAACTATCTGCTGTTCCTCACGGCTGACCATGGCGGTGCCCATAACCCAAATTTCATGAAGCAACACCGCCTTCCCGCTGGCGGTTTCGAGTGCTGGACGATTGGCGGAAAGGACTTGAATACCTACTTGCAGCAGGTTTATGGCACCACAGCTAAGCTGGTGACAGGTTCTAATTCTTTCCGTATTTATTTCAATCACAAGGCGATTGCCGAGGCGGGACTTAATTTGCAGGAGGTGAAAGACAAGGCTTCGGCTTGGTTCTTGCAGCGTCCGGAGGTGATGTATGTGGGCGATCAGGCCAATATCGCTTCGCAGACGATTCCCCAACCTATCAAAGAACGTATCATCAACGGCTGGAACGCTAAGCGAAGTGGCGACCTTTTCATCGTCACAGCTCCGGGATGGCTCGACGCAACCGACGCGCCCGACTACAAAGGTACGGGACATAGCCAGTGGAATCCTTACGATGCCCACATTCCTTTCGTACTCTATGGATGGAATGTGAAGCCGGGCAGCACGTCAGAACCTACCCGAATCGTAGACATTGCGCCAACGGTGTGTGCCATGTTGCGCATCCAAATGCCCAATGCCTGCGTAGGTGACGCCAAGCAAATCAAATAATAAACTAACATAAGACGTGAGCGCATGACAAGTGCGCTCACGTCTTTTTTATTCAAATCTATCTTATACAGACACTAAACCTATGGGAGGTTTTTTTGGAACGATATCCGTTAAGGATTGCGTGAACGATGTCTTCTATGGCACCGACTATAATTCACATCTCGGAACAAAGCGTGCCGGCATGGTATTGTATGATAAGGAACGCGGATTCAGCCGTAGCATTCACAGTTTGGAACGTGATTACTTCCGCAGTAAGTTCGAGGAAGAACTCGAACACTTCAGCGGTAACTCTGGAATAGGCGTCATCAGCGACACCGATCCGCAGCCTATCATCATCAATTCGCATTTGGGACGCTATGCTGTAGCGACGGTCGCGAAGATAACCAACATCCGACAAATATCGGAAGAGATGATGTCGCAGCACATTCACTTCAGTGAGATGTCGGCCAACAATATCAACCAGACCGAACTCGTGGCGCTGTTGATCAACAAGGGCAATAATTTCATCGAGGGAATCAACAATGTTTACCAGACGATAGAAGGCTCTTGTTCCATGCTTATCCTGACGGAGGACGGTATAATCGCCGCGCGCGATCTGCTGGGGCGTACCCCTATTGTCCTCGGACAGAAGGAAGGGACTTTTGCCGCTACGAGCGAATCGGCCGCTTTCCCCAATCTCGACTATCAGATCATACGCGATGTGGCGCCCGGAGAAATCATCCGCCTGCGCGCCGACGGCATGGAAGTGTTGCAGAAACCTTACAATCATGCGCAAATCTGTTCTTTCCTGTGGGTCTATTATGGTTTTCCGGCCAGCGATTACGAAGGAATCAACGCCGAGGCCGTACGCGAACGCACCGGTGCCATGATGGGACAGGAGGATGATACCGAAGCCGATCTGGTGTGCGGCATCCCCGATTCGGGAGTCGGCATGGCATTGGGCTACGCAGAGGGACACGATATTCCCTACAAGCGGGCCGTTCTGAAATATACGCCGACATGGCCCCGCAGCTTCACACCGGGCAACCAAAGTCGCCGCAAGCTCGTAGCCAAGATGAAGCTCATTCCCAATAAGGCGGTGCTCGATGGGCAGCGTGTCGTCTTCTGCGACGATTCCATCGTTCGCGGCACACAATTGCGTGACAACGTGCGCACCTTTTTCGAATACGGAGCTAAGGAAGTGCATGCCCGCATCTCCTGTCCGCCCTTGGTATACGGCTGCCCCTTCATCGGTTTTACGTCATCGAAGAGTGATTTGGAACTCATTACGCACCGGGTCATTAAGGACTTCGAGGGGAACGAAGATGTAAAACTAAAAGAATACGCTACCACCGGCAGTCCTGAATACAAACGAATGGTAGAGGAAATCGGCCGCCGTCTGGGACTGACAACACTAAAATTCAACACCATCGAGACCTTGGTCAAGAGCATCGGACTGCCCAAATGCAAACTCTGCACCCACTGTTTCGATGGCAGCAGTTATTGTCACGCACCCAAATAGCCACATCTAAACAGCGACGATAGTTATAAAACGCAAAATCATCGACAACGAAAAGATATCCAACTTCGTGTCGGTGATTATATTGATTCAGTGTATCCATGATTTTTGTCAGAAAAAACTACCAGATTTTAACACTTCCGCAACATGTCATCTAAGTGCCGGCACGTCGAAAAAGGCCTTCGCTTTGCCGATTTTGATGCCCTTTTATGCCCAAAGCTATGCTTTTATCGACTCAAAGCATAGCGATTACGCTGTCAAAGCATAGCTTTTAGTCGATGAAAGGGCCGCGATTACAGCCTAAAAGCATAGCGATTAAGGGTAAAAAAGCGAAGAAAAAATACGCTGAAAAGCACAATGTGTTGATAGCCAGCGCTTTATAAACTTGCTCTACAATCGTTTATTTTCGTCCAAGTCTTTTCTTTTTCAGAATAATGCCACTTTTTTGATGGTATATGTAAAGATAATTCAGGACGCGGTAGATATCATCGAGACTTGTAAACCTGTCCCCACTAATTTTCTACTGCCCCGATTTTCCATCGCAAATTGTAAATACTTAGTGGAATCACCGCTGTGTGGTAATACGATTACCAAAATGTTATGGTATTTTGGTAATTACCCAATAGCAATGTTGATTTGTGATATTGCTGCTTTCATAATTCTTTGATAACTCGATAGTTGTTTATGCACTGCGGTGGTAAGGGCTGGTTTACAGGCGTCGTTTCTCGTCGATACCCGCACCCGTTCCTTTGTATTTGCTGTGCGAAGCATTGAAATGCCACGTCAGGTTGAGACCAATGCAGCGTGTGAATTCATAACAATCTTTTGTGTTAACGACGTTCTCGCCGTATTGTGTCCATGCGCTACGTCTTGTTTTCAGCAAGTCGTTGATAAAAAAGTTGAGCGATAGCGACTCGTGAAGGAAAGAATGTGAGTAAGCCAAGTCGATGGCGCCGCTCGATTTGGCTTTTATGAAGTCGGTACATGCCTCCGTATTGTAAGCCAAAAGGATGGTGGCAAAACTGTGACGACTGAAAACCAGCTTATTGTTCAGCTCCAAACTTGCCGATGGATCTTGCAAATCCCGGCTGCTGCCATAGCGTTTCGTGGGAAAGAAGGGCTTTTGTAGGTCAACTTCCAGCGTGGGTTGATACCATCCGAACTTAGGCGAAACGATCACAGCGCCATATAATAGTTGCGTGTGTGGATAGTTTCGGTTCTGAATGAGAGATATTTCTTGGTCCTGATACAGGCCTGCCGAGTAGACGATATCTTGCTTGCGATAGCTGTAACCCAGGTTGACGTTCACCCATTTATAGATAACATTGAGCTCTATATTGTGTCGGATGGTGGGTTGGAGATAAGGGTTGCCCGCCTCGTAGGTGAATCGGTTGACATACTGCACGTTGCTGCGCAGGTCACGATACGATGGTCTGCTAATCTTTTGGGCGTAATTTAACTGCATGCTCCAACTGTTATTGTTCCACGAAAGTGAAGCGTTGGGAAACCAGTTGCTGTAGGAACGGCTCGGCTCTTCTTCTCTTTTCCCGAACAGCCGATACTCTGTATCAACATGCTCATAGCGCAGTCCCGCGTCGAAAGTCCAATGCCCCAGAGCCAAACTATAGTCCATGAAGGGCGCGACACGGCTTTCCCGCGTGTCGTTTTCGGTGCTGCCGACGTAGTTCTCGGGATTCTGATAGGTAGAATGTGCCGTAGTATGGGTCAGTTCTGCGCCCCCTTCCAGCATGCCTTGCCCCAGAGGAAGGCTCAAAACGAGTTTGGCTGCCATCAATTTACTGCGTCGCGTGTTGTAGGTATGCACGTTGCGATTTTCCAATTCATGGCTTCTTTCCTGCCAGTCGTCGTTCCGTCCGTCTTTCTTCCATAGACAAGTGGTATTGAAATTGATGTTCAGTCGACCTGTTTTTCCCAAATAATAGGCGTTCATTTCATGGTCGGGACCATTGAATACATCCAGCTGAAGTTGCTGATGGATTTGTGTCGCGTACGCACCATCGCGCCATACGTCCTGCGTAGGATTGCAGTAGCCCCGTCCTGTGATACTTTTGAAGAGCGAATAGCTGGCCCCCAACGAGTGGTGGGGCGAAAAGTCGTAACTGAATCCCAGTTTCGACTGCGTGTAGGAGGAGCGGAAATCGGTGTTGGCATCTTGCTGTGTGTAGAGCGAATGGGCCGTAGTGCTGATGCTGCTTGATATTGTATTAGCCTCACCCGTGTAGCTGTTGCCGTAGACAGTGCTACCGAAGATTTCCAATCCTGCCGCACGGTAGGTCAGAGAGAACTGGTCTTGCGTGTTCCATTGGCTATTGTTGTCGGCCGACAGCGTCGCTTCGGCACTGAATCCCTCGCCGTGCGTGCCCTTGGTTTTGATGCGGATAACCGATTGAACCTCGGCGTTATATTGCGAACCGGGGTTAGTGATAACATCTACAGACTTGATTTCTGATGAATTCAGATGAGCCAAATCTTGCAGATTCCGTACCAATCGGTCGTTAATATATACCTCAGGCGTGCCTTTGGCAAAGACCGTGATGGCTCCATCGTGGCCTACATTGACGCGAGGCAGTTGCTTCAATACGTCATTGGCTGTGCCTGCTTGTCGCAGCAGTGAATGTTCCACGTCGATAGTCATGCCTCCTTTGGATATTTTGTATAGCTGTTGATGACCTCGTATCTTCACGGTTTGTAGGTAGAGGGACGATGGTTTTAGCTGAATCGTGCCGACATCTTCTTTCATACACAGCCGAAAGATGGTTTCATAACCTACGTAACTGATTTTGACCAATACATTTTCGGGTTCGTAGGGCACGACAAAGACACCACTCTCGTTGCTTACGCCACCGGCAATGACGCTGGAGTCGCCGACAGAAAGCAGCAACACGTTGGCATAGGGCATCGGTTCGTTGTGCTCATCGACGAGCTTCCCCGTCAGATGGTGCTGCGCCTTGTGCGTGCATTCTACGAGAATTACGTTGTCCTTGATGGTCATTCGGATGGGGTAGAAGCCAATCAGTTGGTGTATGGCATCGGGAACCGTTAGGTTGGATAGTCGTGTCGATACCTTGAAATCTTCCAGATCGTCGTAGATGAAGTTTACCGTGTAGCGGTCTTGAAGCGTGTTAAGTTCTTTCAGAGCAGAAGCCAACGACACATTATTATATAGTTTGCTGATGCGTTGTGCCTGAAGTTGACTACAGCAAACGCAGAGTAGAGCTATAAGAAGATGTTTCATGGTTTAGTCTACGATTAAGGTGTGGTCGCTGAGTGTCAGATTGATGCGGTCGAAAGCATTGAGAAGTTCCAGCTGCTGCGACAGACTTTTCTGTCGATTCCATCTGAAATAGAGCCTGACGTGTTTGCTCTGTTTTCGTTGAAATACTACTTCCACATGGTAATAGGCTGCCATTTGGTTAAGGATAGTAGCCAGTTCGGCGTCATCGAAGACGATGGGAAGATTGGAGGTGCTGTCCTGTTGGGCAGGAATGGTGTCTTGTAGTGACGTGTTGGGATGTTTTTGAGCGATTACAGGCTGATTATGATTTGGTATTTCCGAACGTGTGCTTCTGAAAAAGCCCCATCGCAGGACGGCCGCAAAGGCTATGCTCGATAGGAATATAATGCCAATCGTTGCTGCGACGACCTTGATTCGGTTGCGATGGCGAGGCTGGTGGCGTGTGGAAAAAGCCTTCCATGTCCGGTCTACGTCTACCTCCTCGCGCTCATGTTTCCTCATGGCCCGCTTCGTCATGGCCATGTCGTAGGCAAACCGGCGCACGTCTTCATCGGCCAAGAGGTCGTTAAAAGCCTCTTCCGTATACCGATCGGGATGTTCCTGCATGTCGAGCAGTTGTGTCCGCTTCTTATTGATAGTCTCTTCTTTCATCGTTTTGTGGTTTTTAAATGTTTTCGGATAGTGTCCATTGCCTGCGACAGGTGGTTGTAGACGGTCACTTTACTGACACAGAGGTTATCGGCAATCTCCTGATAGCTCATCTCTTGGAGGTAGCGCAGGCGTAGAATCTGTTGGCGTAATGGCGGTTCGAGGTGACTGATGATCAGCATAAGCTGGTCGAGTCGTTCGTCATCATCTGCAGCCATGACGCCGGTTGTGTCGTCGAGTAGCTGTCGTGTTGCCCGTTCCTTCACGCTCTTGCGGGCTATGAGGTTTAGACAGCGGTTGCGTACGCTTCGCAATAAAAAAGCTTCTTCTGTGTCGGGCAGCAATGTAATCTTATCTTCAAGAATACGAGCGAACACGTCGCTCACCACGTCATGGCATTCATCCGTGTCGAAAAGAATGTATCTGGCCAAATGATACATTTTCGAATAGTGCTGTCGAAACAGGCGTTCGATGGATGTTGTTTCTTGTTTCATACACTCTTAATACAGTTTAGCGACTGAAAAAACTAAGCAAAACGATGAAAAATAATGAAAGTGTATTAGCGATTAATAAGATAATGGGTGTTGAGGGGCTATGTTTAGGACTTATAAAAGCAGCCTTTTTGAACACTAAAAGGAAAACTTTCAGGGACAAAAGGGCTGCTTTCAGAAAACAATAGGCCGGCGTCAGTGCTTGATAGCCAGCGTGTAATTGTAGTATTTGGTGTCGCCGGTGATGTCTTTCACCACGTTGAGGAAGGGCGGAAACTTGATGTCCTCGTGGCAGGCAATGCCTTTGGTTTCGAGAATCACAAGGTTGTCGACGGGCTTCAAGTAGGTGTCGAGCTCGAAGAACTGCCCTTGGTAGATGAAACTCCTGCGAATCTTGTGTATCGTCTGCCGATAGGGGTCGGCCTGTTGTAGGAGCGATTCGTAGAGGTTGTTGCTCACCTGTCGTTCCACCACAATCTCTTCGGTGGGCGAGATACGCTTGGTCGTCGTGTGTACGTTGACCCGATTGCCCTTCCACTCACGCTTGCGCAGGCGCACTTCGTTGCCCGGCTCCGACGCCAGATAAGTCTGGGTGATGTCGGTTTCGGTGTAGTCGGCCATCGCTCCCGTGATTTCGACGATGTACTTGCGTTCGTTCTCGATAGGCTGAGGCAGGCCCAGCACGTTGCTGATTTCCTTTACCACGCGGTTTATCTTGCGGTCGAAGTCGTCATCGTTGTTAATGACGCGCAGACGAGGATGCCCTGTCCATGCGTTGATGATTTTCTTGTCGAGTAGTCGGGCCAGTTCCAGCCCTTCGGTGCGCTTCCGGTTATTGGCTGTTGTGTAGTAGCGCTCGGCTCCGTCGGCCGCCGATACCAAGTGGAGCACGGCATCGTAGCGGTCGTCACGCAGCCGTTGTGTGTCAGTTCCTACAGCCTGCGTGATGTCTTGCCACATTTCGGGTTTCATGTAGGCCGAAATGTCCATCGTGCCACGGTCGCATACGATGATGGCAGGCTGTTCGCAGGCTTCGGCCATGCGCATAAACTTGTCTTCCAGTGCCAGTTGCACTTCGAGCGTAGCCTTCTCTCCCTCGTAAAAAAGGGCCTTGTTAGGCGTCAGGTAGTTCATGCCGGCCTGAGAAAACATGGTTGGTACTTCGGGAATAGTGAACACTTGGTAGCCCAAACTGTTGAAATGTTCTATCACCTTGATAAGGGCTGTGGTCTTACCGGCACAAGGACCGCCGGTCAATACGATTCGCTTGATGTTGTTCATTCTATACGATAAAATGCGATAAACATAGCGGCAAAGTTACGGGAAAAGGCAAATAAGGCAAAATAAATCAATATTTAATTTGTATTTGTTGAATATTCTGCCATGGAGAGAAGCCATTCTGATAGATGATTGTACAGCTTCTCTGTTTATGTTATACGAGAAAAAGATTTAAGAAAATATAGATACAGATAGTCAATAAAAACTTTGCAGGGATTAAAACCTAAGAGGTATCAGTTTTGCAATTCTATTAACAACCCATGAAGTAAAGAGACTAACCAATAAAAGTGCAACATATTGTAAGAACACATACTTGAATTCTGCTATAAAGGACGAAAAAAGATAATATAAGAACCATGTATGGATTAACCATATATTCATAGAATGACGTCCAATAGTAGAAAGTAGGGGGATGTTAGCTCTACCTTGTGACACAAGAACAAATGCTATTACAATTGTTATTGCATAGAACGGGGAGAAAAGAGCACTTGGTATATAATATCTTAAAACAGAAAGTATCAATAATAAGATAAGTATGATAATCTTTCCATGGGATTTCCTTGCTACCAATACCCCACGTTTGGATAATAAATCCGTACGCTTTAGCATTGCGCCTAAACTAAAAGGAAACAATAGGAAACCCAGATATAAAGCGTTGTAAAGAACGGGGGAAGACGTATTATACTGCACCCCTAA
>CAUURC010000055.1:0-19213 GCA_963547405.1 uncultured Prevotella sp. | reverse complement strand
TCAAGTTAATGTCTTCTAATACAGAATGATTTCTGTAGTTAAAAGTGAGATGGTTGGTTTCTAGTATATTCATAATCAACACTATCTTTTAAAAATATTCGTATTTAAAGATATTGCTAAGCCAATCCCAGCTAATCCGTTTTCTATATCAATTGGTTTAATGGTGTGAAGTTGGCTTATTACTTGTTCTAACAGCTTTTCAGCTATAACTTTAAAGTTTTTATTGCTTTCACGGTAATCTAACATATAAAAGTATATGCATAGTCCCATCTTGCCTCCAAATAGTCCCAAAGAGTGCTCCGAATCATTTAGGGAGTTCTTTAATCTATTATTAATACAATTTATTAGTAGCCGATTCATGAATTGTTTTTCGATTTATGGTAGGTTATAAAAACACAAGAGCTAAATTGCAGATATGTTATATTTTTTTCCAAAAATAAGAAAGACATTTGAAAAAAAAGCGATGTATAACATAGTTTAACACTTTGTAAATGAAGTACTAAGTGCGAAATAATAAGAAGTTTTTTGACTCTGAAATAACTTTACAAAAGGTCGAAAAAGCCTGCGTTATTTCAAAATAATTATACTTGGGTCGGAAATACGCGAATCCACGACGTCTTTCGCATTTTGCTTATAATCAGTTAGTTATCTAAAAAGGCCATGCTTTTGTGCCCAAACAGTGGTCTGAAAGCATAGCTTTTACACGCTAATAGTGGCCCTTTTAGCTGGTAAAAGCTATACTTTTAGCTCATAAAAGCATTGCTTTGGCATGCTAAAAGCATAACTATTAGGAGTTAAAACATAAAAACGTGCTACTTGAAAGGTGTTGACTACTTTAAAACGACCCAAAAGGCGACGGAAATTATGCTATTTGAGCAATTTTTTTGATCGCTTTTTGAGTAATATTTTTATACAAAAAGGGGTGTTTGATTTCGTCTGGTGTTTTTCTGTTAACCCCTTAAAACTTAGTGGTCGAGTCAACTTTGAATGCTATATCTGTATCAAGCGGGTAAGAATAATAGCAATAAGGGTATAAAAAAACCGCTAAGTTATGGACTTAGCGGTGTTCTCTCGTTTTCTTGTTCTAGCAAGAATTACATTGCGCTATCAGCAGCAACAGTGTCAGTAGCTTCAACAGCTGAATCAACTGCTACAGTGTCAGTGTCAGCGTTAGCAACTGGAGCCTGAGTTTTGTTACCACAAGATGCGAAAGAGATAGCTACAACAGCTACGAACATTAAAACTAATTTCTTCATTTTCTTTGCTTTTTAAATCTGTAAAACAATCATTTGTTTATTAAAACGTTGCAAAGGTAAGTATTTTTTTTATATGTTGTCCTTTTTTTTGTCCTTTTTTTTGATGTGATCTGTAACATTTTTGTAACTGATTGATATACAGCGATTTGTGGATGTTGAATGAATGTTAAATATTTTTGTGTGCCTTAACAGGAGTTGTTTGTATGTAATATTTCATTATAAATAGTCAGATATTTTGATGCAATTTTTATATAGTCGTGGTATAGATGAATGTACTTTTTGCTTTCTTTTTTTAATCTTTCTACAATCTCACGATTTTGAGCAAGAAATATCACTTGGTCAAATACGCTTTGATAAGTAGGGAGCACATTGATGATTGGTTTTAAGTCTGTATCTCCCAATATTTCATAATTCTCGGGTTCGCCTCCACCAATACATATAATACCATGACTCATTGCTTCTAATGAATTCATTGAAGGAGTATAGCTATATAATTGGTCGAGGATTGCGTCTGCCGAAAGCATTAGCTGGCGATATTGTTTGAAGGGAACGCTCTCTACGATTTGCAAATCAATGCAATCTGGCATCTTGGCTTGTGCGTCTAAAGCAGCTTGCAGCATGATATCGGTACCTTTATATTCATTTCGCTCTTTATTGATACCGATGAAGAAGGTGGTTTTATTATCAGACTTTGAGCGTCCAGAAGGGTAGGAGGCACTCTCTGATAAATCAGGAATGATAGGAAAAGGAACAAAATGTATCTTTTGCGGATAATGATCTTTGTAGGCAATCCAATACTCATAAAGTCCGCAGACAATGGCATCGCAGTCGAAAGCAATCATTTTGTTCAGCTTTTCTTTTGCTGTTCCAAGCCAATCTTTTTGCTCTTTGATTGCGTCTTTGTTCGTTCGCTTTTGATTTCCTATATTGAAATCGCTGTATCGCAGTGGTTTACGAAACGTACCGGATTCTACCCAATAATAATCCATACCGAATGCGCCTAAGACAATACGTTTGTTATGTTTTCTAAGAAACTTGTAAATAAAAAACAATCGTTCTGCTTTGAGCTCCAAGAACATGGGATTGATGAGTTGAACAATGTCATATCCCGTGAACGCTTTTAACTTTGTGATTATTTTGATGATAAGCCGTATTCCTCCCCAGCGGGTTGTATTCCGCGCCAAGTCAATATCTCGATCATAGTTTTTCCAAAAGTCACCATTTGAAGCCACCGTTACCTCATGGCCTAACTTTCTGAATCCTAAGGCCAAGGTTGCATGGACATTGCTATATTCGCCTAATAAAAGAATCCGCATCCTTTATTTCTTTTTCTGTACGATTATCTGATGGTAGCTAATAATAGTGCTCTACCGATTTTTGTTTTGATGGCTTTTCTGAAAATAACATATTTGTTAGTATAGTTCTTTTCCGGAAGAGGGAAAAGATTGTATTTCTTCAGATTGTTTAATGCTTGGTTTAGATGTTTGCTGCTATGGGTGAGCCGTATTACATTATATAAATAGTCCATAGAAAGTTGAGCCACCCGTCTCTGAAGTGCTTCCGACTCCTTGCTTGGCAGAGTCAAAATCATTTGCGACAACCTATGAATCACTTCTACACTGTTATTGAGACGCTGGATTTTACTCATAGTATCTGTTTTATGTGTCAATGATCCATGTCTTTGTCTATAGAAGTATGCCTTGGCTTCCGTATGAAAAACTTTTTTTGTGCGTAGCATTAATTGGGTCGTAAACTCTTCATCTTCCGCATAGGTAAGTTCTTCTGAGAAAGACAACGTTGCAGCTATGACCTTTCTGAAACAACAGCTCCAAACAGATGATTTCAGATTATGTGTCCGCATATAGTCGCTTCCGGTAATCGGCCCATTAATATCCATGGCATAATCGCTGTTTTCATTGGCAGTTGCGTCAAATCTAACCATGTCTGCATCGTTGTGTTTGGCAATTTGAATACAATGATTGTAGGCGGCTGGAATCAGATAGTCGTCTGCGTCAACAAACTGAATATATTTGCCTGAAGCCACTTGCATACCGATATTTCGAGCCGCGGAAACTCCCTTATGCGGATACCTTATATATATAAAGTGGTCTTGAAATTCTATTAAGTCATCTAATGGTGGAATATCACTTCCGTCATCAGCAATAATAATCTCACGTTCTTCCGGCGAGAGTTGTAATCTTAATATGCTTTCAATACATTCTTTTAAGATTGTTGTTGGCTCATTAAAATAGGGGATAATGAAACTTATCTTAAAGCTTTCATCACTTTGTGATAGAATTGAATCAACTTGCATAAGTTTTTAAGACCAAGTAGGTGTAATACATTAAGTTTGATAGTTCCATAATAAGGCATTATGGGCAGTTCAAGATGCTTATTACCAAGTTCATAAGCATCTAGTTGTATGTTCAGAACACTTTTATAGTATTCTTTGTCAGAAGTCTCTTTAAGGATTTCAATATTCGTTTTTAGAAGAAAGGACAAATCTATTACTGAAGCATTGGCGGTAATTCCACTCGTATTCCAAGTATAATGATAAAAACCAAGGTGTGTAGTCAGTATTTTCCGGCATTGTTTTATAATATCAGGTAAGATAGCCACGTCCTCAAAGTTCTTTGCTATTGGAAATCTAACCTTGTCAAACAACTGCTTTTTAAATATCTTATTCCACATGTAAGCATGGCGATAGGCTTTGCCTTTCAACCAATAATCTGCAAAGCTTTCATACTCCAAATCGCCGAATTGCATTGTTCGTGAAAGCTTTTCATGTCCTTCCTTGTCGATATATGAAAACTCTACGACATCGATTTTGGTGTCCTTATTGAATAAAGGAAGTACTGCGGCATAAGTTCCCGGCTCGAGATAGTCGTCAGAATCCACAAAAGTAACCCAAGTACCTGTTGCAATGTCCAACCCATGATTTCTTGCAGCACTTAATCCGGCATGACTTTGTTTCAAGTAAATCATCTGTGGAATTACTTGACATAATTGATTACATAATAAGTCGCATTGAGAATCGGTAGAGCCATCATTTATTACGATAATTTCCATATTATCGATACCCTGTATCGCTACGCTTTTAATACATCTTTCAAGGCTCGAAGCTGTATTAAAAACAGGAATGATGACGGATAGTTTCATGAAGGCAAAGATAATAAAAATACGTGAATCTACTACCTAATCTATATTCTTTTATTATCTTTGCATAAATGAAGACAAACAGAACTCCACAACTACCTGAATATGAGCAGTTTATTGTCAAGCAACAGGCACCATTGTTAGAATGGTTGCTTGCCAATATTCATGAAAGTAAATCGAAGATAAAGGCTACGCTCAAGGGTAGGGGCATTAAGGTTAATGGTAAGGTTGTTACTCGTTTTGATTATTTACTGACCGAAGGAACAAAGGTTATGCTCAGTAAAAGCAAGCGTAACGAAACGTTCAAGAGTCGTTATGTAAAGATTATTTATGAAGATCGCTATCTACTTGTTGTAGAAAAGAACATCGGCATTCTTTCCATGGCTGGTGGCCATGCCTCTTTGAATGTGAAAGCTGTACTTGATGACTATCTTCATCAGTCGCGCCAGAAGTGTACGGCTCATGTCGTTCATCGTCTTGATCGTGATACAAGTGGATTGATGATTTATGCTAAGGATATTCAAACAGAGCAAATCTTGGAACATGATTGGCATAATATTGTGTATGATCGTCGTTATGTGGCCGTTGTTTCCGGTGAAATGGAGGACGAAGATGGTACGATTGCGAACTGGTTAAAAGACAACAGATCTTATATGACGTTTTCTTCTCCTATGGATAATGGTGGAAAGTATGCCGTAACTCATTTTCATGTCCTTCGACGAACAGCCTATCATAGTTTGGTAGAATACCGTTTGGAAACCGGACGTAAAAATCAGATTCGTGTGCACAGTGCCGATATGGGGCATCCTGTGTGTGGCGATATTAAATATGGCAATGGTGATGATCCTTGCGGGCGGTTATGTCTTCACGCTTATGTGCTTTGTTTCTATCATCCGGTGACACATGAGCGTATGGAGTTTGAAACTCCAATTCCATCTGCTTTTCAAAAGATATTCAAATAATATTTTCCGTATATGAATTCTGGCTTTGCTTATTTCGCCTATCTTCTTATAGCTGTTGTGGTAGTTTTTTTTGTTGTAAAGAAAATAACGAGTTGTCTCTTTAAAAGCCTTGTAGGCATTTTATTGTTTGTAGTTTTTGTGATTTTATATATCCTGAATTCTTAAGAAGAAAAAGTGTATAAAGTAAACTGCCTCATGCTACTTATCCTTGTAGTATGAGGCAGTTCGTTGTACACTCTTGACTATTCTGTGTTTTGAATATAAGCCTTGTCTCTCTAAAAAATGAATTTATAAAGATTCATCCTCAGGCCTTTCTAATGAAACTCTAATCTTGGAAGCAAAGCCATTTTTTTTCTTTTTCAACCACAGTGCTTTATGTTTCTCGTATTCTGCTCGGTGAGTTTCTAAGAAATTATCAGCCATGAAAGTTACTTAAATTTAGAATAAATAATACTTATTTTTAAAGGAGTACGTGTGTTATTGGCTCCTCCAACCAAGCGAGTGCTGGTTAATGCCATATTATGCCGTACACTCGTCGTATAAGTGGTTTCATTAATTTTTGCGGTTGTCGTTGTTACCGGAATAATCACGACCTTATTC
This sequence comes from uncultured Prevotella sp., assembly GCA_963547405.1. GTDB lineage: Bacteria > Bacteroidota > Bacteroidia > Bacteroidales > Bacteroidaceae > Prevotella. The sequence goes on along the minus strand of CAUURC010000055.1, from coordinate 13,239 downwards.
CAATCTGCCGAAAGATTAGAGTTCCTTTTCTTTGCTGAAGCTAAAACCTTAATTAGTTTGGAAATATTACTGAAAGTAAATGTATTCTTATAACCGCTAAATTTATTATTACCATCTACAGAATAATCTCTGGAGATAACATACGAATGGATGTTGTCACCCACATAACCCTTTTCAAAAAAAGAAGTGAGACTGTCTTTCGGCAACATCAATAATTGTGTAGTAACAGGTAGGTTATAATCATTAATACTATTATCATTTATACGCTGCAAAACGATCTTAGCCGAATTAATAGAATCTCGTTCATGCCCCTTAAAAATGTCATCAATTGGGAGTGTTAATTCTGTGAAAATTCCGGCAGGTGTCTTTAGGTAAGTGCATGAATTGTCTTCTACCAGCTGCTGCAAGCGTGATTTGTCATTGTTAATTTTAGATATTTGTAGAATCTCACCTGTGCCTGGGAATGAAGCCAAATAACGTTGTGGCTTACTATTGCTTTTGTTCTTTTCTTTGCTGGTCAAATAAACGTTAAGTTGGACATTAGCAATATACATCATTGCCCCTAAGCCACTCTGAACTGTAAAATTGAAGCCAGGAACAACATGAGTTCTGAACATTTGGGAATTTCTAAAATATTCCGGATGCTTATAGTAAGTCTGAAGGATATACGTTCCAAAATTAGAATACGTTTTTCCACTTTGATCTGTGTATGGATCATTCAGCGCAAACTTAATATGCTTCTCATAATTAGTAGACGCACGTAAAGAATCTGAGTTTGTTAAATCAGCAAGCGTGAAGACTTTTTCTTTATTAATGCCGTCGTTTCTTAAATATCCATGCTCTTTTATGTCAAAATTAGTATAATATTTAGCAGTTTCCGGTACGACCTTAGCAAGTTCTTGCATCTTTACTTTCAGTGGAGCCAAAGAGTCTCCATAAAATTCACTGAAAAACAGATTCAGAACACAAGAATCGGCTTGTGCTTCTCCATTAATTTTATTCTGTACAAGGTCTTGTGTAGGGAAAGAATAATTCTCAATTGTAGCTACTTGGGTCATAAAGCTCGAACTAACAAAAGCTCCTGTTTCCGGATCTTTAATTCGTCCCAAATATCCAATATTGCTTTTGCCGAGCACTGAGTCCACCAAGATAGACTTTGAAGCGACTGTAAACGAATCAGTAGATACATCCAACAAATCAGACTGCTGAACAAGAGATATACCTATTTCTCCTGTAGATTCATCACAGGCCGTTAAAGAGAGAGAAGCAAGCAAAACGCTGACCAAAACTTTAGCTTTCATTATCTGAAATATTTCTTTTTAAAATATTTTATTCACAAACTTTATTGATAAAATCTATATATGCCTGAATATAGTCATTACCAGCATATTCCATAATAGGCAATTGCTTCTCGTGCGCATAGCCAAGCAAATCTGCATTAACAGACTCACTTGCAACAACAACTCCATCGCTATAGTCCAAAGCCAATTTGCCTAACTCAACAAAGTTAAACGTTTCGTTATAGGGACTGAGGAGTTGCGCATCTGCCCCTTTGAAGCCTACACATTTCTTAAAATTACCACCCAAATCATTCTTCAAATGTTTCTGGAATAATGAAGTAATAATCTTTGTTTTTGCAAAACAAGGCTCATCATTATATGCTTTCTTGATGTATAAAGGAACCACTGCTCCCATCCATCCTTGACATACAATAACATCCGGTGTCCAGCGTAGTTTCTTCACAGTTTCCAGCACACCCCGAGCAAAAAATATAGCGCGTTCGCCATTATCAGGATACTCTTCTCCCTGTTCGTCAACATCCATCTGGCGCTTCATAAAATAGTCATCATTATCTATGAAGTAAATCTGTAGACGTGATTGTGGAATTGAAGCAACTTTAATAATCAGTGGATGATCGGTGTCGTCTATGATTAAATTCATACCAGAGAGACGTATCACCTCATGCAATTGCCCCCTACGCTCATTAATAGTACCCCATTTGGGAGTAAAAGTTCTTATTTCAAAAGCATTCTCTTGTATCTTCTGAGGAAGGTCTCGTCCCATGATAGACAATTCTGACTCAGGGACATATGGTGTAATCTCCTGGTTAATAAATAAAACTTTTTTTGGCATATATGTTTAAATTTGGGATATGCAAAGTTACGAAGAATTATTGATATACCCCTGATTTTTAATTATAATCAACAAACAATGGACGAAATTGGCATATTTTAAAGTATAACTATCATAGGGATGTCGCTTGAAACAGAGTGCACATAAAAAGCAATCTCTTTCGGGTTGAATCTAGTTTTTCAAACGTTATCACTTTTACAGAAACAGCGCAAAACCAGAGTTTATTTTACCAATCGTAACGTCGTGGTAAGATTGTCCGAAGTTTATTTTATCAATCATAACGTCTTGGTAAAATTGTCCGAAGTTTATTTTACCAATCGTGACGTCTTGGTAAAAAATATTTGTGTTTTTGCCTTCGTTTTAGCGATTTGAACAAAAAAAATACATTGTTTTGCCTTCATCTCTTCGATTTTTTGAAGCATAAGGCGTTATAATCATTCCGGCGAGTTGCAGATGATGATTGTTAATAGTAGGAAAAGAGCCATATCCAACTCTTGTAGCGAGTTATGATATGGCTCTTTTGGTGCGTTTTGCGAAAAGACTTTCTTATTCGATAACAACCAACGCTTCTTCTTCCATTACGCTTTGTCCTTGTTTTACCAAAACAGCAGTGACTTTACCATCGCGTTCTGCTTCTATGTTGTTGGCCATCTTCATGGCTTCCAATACACATACGGTATCACCGGTCTTGACCGTGTCACCGACAGCTACATTGATATTTATAATCGTTCCCGGAAGAGGGGCCTTGACGGCATTGGCTGTGTTGACATTTTGTGGTGTTGCAACTTCTTCCGAAGATGCCTCTTGAGTTGGGGCACCCAAAACTACCTTCTTCTTTTCTGGTTCAGCTTGTTGCTCTAATTCAACTTGGAAATTTTGACCATTGACAGTAACTTCTGCAATATTATTATTGATATCGCCAATAGTTACCTGATATTCATTTCCGTCAATTGTATATTTAAACTCTTTCATTATATATCATATTTTGTTTTATGGTTTCTGAGTCATAGATAAGAATTTCGCATTCCACATTGTTGACTTTGGTTTGATGGTGATAATTCCAGGTTCTTTGTCGTGAACATTATTTCCTTCAAATTCAAAGATGGCCATTGAAATTGCTGCATAAATATTTTGATCCATAATTAACGATTTTACAATTTAACAATCAAATGTATGGATTCGGCCTACATAGGCATGCAACCATGTTTCTTTGCTGGCAGACTCTGGCGCTTGGTTGCAAGCTGGGCCAAACCACGACAGATACGGAAGCGGGTATTTCTCGGCTCAATCACGTCATCAATATAACCGAATTGGGCTGCTTGGTAGGGATTGGCAAAAAGATCTGTATATTCTTCTTCTTTTTGTGCCAAGAAAGCTTGAACATCTTCACCGGCATCCTTCACTGCTTTTGCTTCCTTGGCCGCCAACACTGCAACGGCTCCGCTTGCTCCCATAACAGCAATCTCAGAAGAGGGCCAAGCAAAATTAAGGTCAGAGCGCAATTGCTTGCATCCCATCACAATATGTGATCCTCCATAACTCTTTCTGAGTGTTATGGTAATCTTTGGAACAGTAGCTTCGCCATACGCGTAGAGCAACTGAGCACCATGCAGAATGACGGCATTATATTCCTGTCCGGTGCCCGGCAAGAATCCAGGAACGTCAACAAGACTTACGATAGGAATATTGAACGCATCGCAGAAACGAACAAAGCGGGCGCCTTTTCGACTCGCATTTGTATCAAGCACACCCGCATAAGCAGAGGGCTGATTAGCTACAATACCCACGCTCTGGCCATTGAAACGAGCAAAGCCTGTAATAATATTCTTGGCGAATTTGGGTTGCACTTCAAAGAATTCTCCATCGTCGGTAATTGCGGTGATTACCCTATACATATCATAGGCCTTATTGGGATCATCTGGAATGATTTCATTAAGAATATCTTCGCAACGATCTATAGGATCCGTGCATTCAACACGAGGAGCTTCTTCTGTATTGTTAGAAGGAATATATGACAGCAATGTCTTAATAATCTGCATTGCTTCTTCTTCAGTCTTTGCCGTAAACTGAGTTACACCGCTTTTTGTTGCGTGAACACTGGCACCGCCCAAATGTTCTGCATCGATATCTTCACCTGTAACGGTCTTTACTACTTTTGGCCCCGTAAGGAACATATAAGATGTATTCTCCATCATCAAGACGAAGTCGGTAAGTGCTGGAGAATAAACGGCTCCTCCGGCACATGGCCCCATAATTGCAGAGATTTGCGGAATAACACCACTTGCCAAAATATTGCGTTCAAAAATCTCGCCGTAGCCTGCCAATGCAGAAATACCTTCTTGAATACGCGCGCCACCAGAATCATTCATGCAAATCACCGGAGCACCATTCTGCATTGCCATATCCATGACTTTGCAAATCTTTTGTGCCATTGTTTCAGAAAGAGAACCTCCATTGACCGTAAAATCTTGTGCATATACATAGACTAAACGTCCGTCAATCGTGGCACTGCCAGTTACAACTCCATCGCCAAGATATTGTTTTTTTTCCATGCCAAAATTATGGCAGCGATGTAGTTTAAACATATCATATTCTTCAAAGCTACCCTCATCTACAAGCATTTCAATACGTTCTCTTGCGGTATATTTCCCACGGGCATGCTGTTTGTCAATAGCCTTTTCACCTCCACCCAAGCGAGCTTGCTCCCGCTTGGCTATAAGTTCTTTGATTTTTTCTACTTGCTTGGTCATAATAACTTAATATTCTATTCGTATTGCTTGCAAAGATAGTAATAATAATTGAATTGTATATCTTGTTGATAATTAATTGTAATCGATAATAAATGTTCCTTTTACTTGTAGCACCGCAAAGCAGCGAGTAATTCCTGATTCTCGGATTTCATGCCTATCGTTATTCGTAGACAATCACGACAGAGGGTCACAGAATTGCGATTCCTTACCACAATACCTTTATCTATTAAATACTGGTAAATAGCATTTGCGTCGGTCATCTTGGCCAAGAAGAAATTTGCTTCTGTAGGATATGTCTGTTGGCAGATTGGTAATAGCTTAAACGCGTCTATCATGCGTTCTCGTTCTGCCAAAATAAGATTCACCCATTTCTCTATTTGCACCACATCATTTAGCATTTGCAACGCTTCATTCTGTGTCAACTGATTGACATTATAAGGGTATTTGACTTTATTAAATAAAGTGATGATTTCTTCCGAGGCAAAAGCCATCCCTAAACGGATAGCTGCGCATCCCCAAGCTTTGCTCATCGTGTTAAGAACAACCAGATTCGGATAGGATGAAAGATGTCTTCTAAAAGGTGTTTCAGAAGAGAAGTCGCTATAAGCTTCATCTACAACAACGATTCCGCCAAAATTCTCCAACAGAAGAATAATAGTTTCGCGATTGATACAATTACCCGTTGGGTTGTTAGGTGAACAAATCCAAATCAACTTGGTGTTCCGATCAGTAGCCGCCAATAGTTGCAGTGCGTCTATTTGAAAATGAGAATTTAGTGAAACAGGCCGATATTCTACATTATTTATATCCGCACATACTTTATACATGCCATAGGTAGGTTCTATGGCTACCACGTTATCAATTCCGGGATTACAAAAAATACGATAAAGCAAATCTATAGCTTCGTCTGAGCCATTACCTAAGAACATGCACTCAGGCGACACTCCTTTTATCTTACTCAATTCTGCCTTCAACTTCCTTTGTAAAGGATCGGGGTATCTGTTTATCGGTGAGTTATATGGATTTTCATTAGCGTCAAGAAATACACGCGCCTCACAACCACTATATTCATCTCTGGCACTTGAGTATGGTGTCAACTCCCAAATGTTTTTGCGTACTAACTTATGTAATGGTTTCATTGGTTGCTCTATTTATATCATTTAACCTTATTCGCATAGCATTGGCGTGTGCCTCAAGCTGTTCATCGACAGCCATCGTAACAACTGTTTGCCCTATACTTCTGATTCCTTCTTCTGTAAGATGTTGGAAAGTAATTTTCCTTGTATAACTATCAAGATTCACGCCACTGTAGGCCACTGCATAACCATGTGTAGGCAATGTATGATTGGTTCCACTGGCATAGTCACCCGCACTTTCACATGCCCACTTTCCAAGAAAAACACTTCCGGCATTCACGATTTTATCAACAACCGCCTCCCATTGGTCTATTTCGAGAATCAAATGCTCAGGTGCGTACACGTTGCTTAATTCTATAGCTTCGTCAATATCTTTTACTAAAACAATTTTTGAATTGTTCAAAGCCTTTGAAGCAATATCTCTTCGGGGTAATGCTGCTAATTGTTTTTCTACTTCATGTTGCACAAGATTAATGATAGAGGCAGAAGTGCAAATCAACAATACTTGTGAATCTATACCATGTTCTGCTTGGGAGAGTAGGTCTGCCGCAATATATCCTGGCGAACTATACTGATCAGCTATTACGCAAACCTCCGAAGGCCCAGCGGGCATGTCGATTGCCACGCCATGAATACTAATCATTTGCTTTGCGGCCATAACATATTGGTTTCCAGGACCAAATATCTTGTATACTTTAGGTACACTTTGTGTGCCATAAGCCATGGCGCCTATTGCCTGAATTCCTCCAATTTTGAATATCTTATTGACTCCTGCTATTCTTGCCGCTACTAAAATTGCGGGATGAACCTTACCCTCATGATTGGGAGGTGTGCACAGAATTATTTCCTTACATCCTGCGATTTTAGCCGGCGTTGCCAACATTAGAACTGTAGAAAATAATGGTGCCGTGCCGCCAGGAATATATAACCCGACTTTCTCTATAGCAACGCTCTTTTGCCAGCATTCTACGCCGGGAGCAGTTTCTATATGTTTACTCTCGGACCGCTGACTTTCATGAAATTTTGAAATATTGCGATGGGCGAGAAGCAATGAATCTTTAAGTTCCTTTGGAATCAAACTATCAGCTTCTTTCAATTCTTCTTCGGAAACCGTTAGTGAATGCAAAGTTACATGATCAAATTTTGCCTCGTATTTAAAGATTGCTTCATCCCCATTCTCCCTTACGTCATCCAAAACTGTTTGCACAGTCTTTCTTAATTCCATAATATCCGAATGCGGACGCTGTACTATCTGCGGCCACTCTGTTTTTGAGGGATATTTTAAAATATTCATTGTCTTTTATTTAGCAACGCTTAATTATCCTCACAAAATCATCTTCTCTATAGGAGCGACAAGAATCCCCTGCGCGCCTAAATCTTTTAACTTTCCAATAATCTCCCAGAACCTCTTCTCATCCAATACGGTATGTATTGAGCACCATTCCTCGTCGGCCAATGGAATAATGGTCGGACTTTTGATGCCTGGTAGAACAGCTATAATTTCGTTAATTTTTTGTTTAGGAGCGTTCATCATGATATATTTCTTGTCTTGAGCTGAACTTACAGCCTCAAAGCGGAAGAGCATTTCATCTAAAATTTTATACTTTTCCTCTGTCATATTCCGATTGCCAATGAGCAGGGCCTCGCTCTTCAATACGGTTTCTACTTCGCAAAGATTATTGCTTACAAGCGTACTTCCTGAGCTAACAATATCGAATATGGCATCAGACAAACCAATGCCGGGACTAATTTCTACACTGCCGGTTATCACATGGATTTCCGCATTGATATTGTTCTCTTTAAAAAAGCCTGATAAAATATTAGGGTAGGATGTCGCAACTTTCTTGTTGTCAAACCAATGGATTCCCGTGTAATTTATATTCTTCGGAATAGCCAAAGATAAGCGACATTTACCGAAGCCAAGCCGTCTGATAATTTGGGCATTTCTGTTTCTTTCCAGATATTCGTTCTCTCCAACAATACCGATGTCGGCAATACCATTGGCAACACTTTGGGGGATATCATCATCTCTAAGATAGAATACTTCTAAAGGGAAGTTGGATGATTGTACCAACAACGTTCTCTTGCTTGAACAAACCTTGATATCAGCTTCGCAGAGAAGAGCCATTGTTTCTTCGTGCAGACGTCCTTTTGATTGCACAGCTATACGTAACATATAACTAATAATATTTATGGTTTAGAATTCAATACCCATTAAATATTTGCAAAAATAAGGATTTCCAATAAAAAATCCAAATAAAGCAGTAACTTTGTATTTATCATGTCAGGAGTTAGACATTATTGATAAAGTTATTACATGCAACATATCTTTCATCTGCTGCTTATATTATTGGCATCTACGATAATAGCCTGTTCCGGGCAAAAAAAGGAGGAACTTACTCCTTGGGGAACAAGTATTAACGGAGATACCATTCCACCTCAGGCAGACGCACTCTCCATATCCGAAATACAGAATAACGGCGAATTAATCATGCTGACCATGTCGGGACCAAAGACTTACTATGATTACCATGGCAAGAACCTTGGTCTTCACTATCTGCTGTGCGAACAATTTGCTCAAAAGATAGGTGTTTCTTTAAGGGTAGAAGTCTGCAAAGACACCATGGAAATGATTAAACGATTAGCCGAAGGTGAAGCAGATATCATAGCTTATCCACTGCCTTCAAACTTCGTTAAGGATGTTAGGTTGTGTGGTGTCAGCACCGACTCTTTGAAATACAAGTGGGGTGTAAATAAAGATAATGAAGAATTGGCTGAAAAACTCAACCAATGGTTCCAACCTAAAATGGTAAAACAAATCGAGCAGCAAGAAAGTTTTCTGTTGTCTACAAGGAGTGTTGTTAGGCGTGTTTATTCGCCCATGCTGAATAGGGCAAAGGGTACCATATCTCGCTATGATCAATATTTCATGCAGTATGCTCCATTGGCAAATTGGGACTGGCGTCTGATGGCCGCACAATGTTATCAGGAGTCTACCTTTGATCCCCAAGCACGTTCATGGGCAGGAGCTCGTGGCCTCATGCAGATTATGCCAGGAACAGCTAAACACTTAGGTTTGCCTATGGAAAATATCTTTGACCCAGAAAGCAATATTGCTGCTTCGGCCAAATATCTGGCCGAACTTAATCAGCAATTCAATGATATACAGCATCCTATTGAGAGATGTAAATACGTCCTTGCTAGCTATAATGGTGGGAGTTTTCATATTCGTGACGCGATGGCTCTTGCCCGTAAGTATGGCAAAAACCAATACCGATGGGCCGATGTTGCAGAGTATGTCTTGAAGTTGCAGTCATCGCAGTTCTATAATGATCCAATAGTTAAGCGCGGCTATATGCGCGGCAGCGAGACAGTTGATTATGTGGACCGCATCGTGGCTCGTTGGGAACAGTATCGAGGTGTAGCACTTCCCGGTTCTTTTAAAATAGGAAATCAAGTACCTCATAGGGCTTCCCGTAGCAATAGATTTAATGTTGGTTTTAAAGACTGATATAATAAGCAGGTTATATTTATTCAATATGCGTAATTCCTTTATACTCTTTATATTACTATCTTTCTCCGTAATCATAACTTCATGTAGCGTTGGTAATAGTATTCCTGATAATCAATTACTATTGCATAGGGTTGTGGTTCTGTCAGACAATAAGGATGTCAGTCCCTCTAAGTTTAAACCATACGTCCGACAACAACCAAATTCTAAATGGCTTTCTTTATTTAGAGTTCCACTTATTGCACCGGAAAATGCCTCCGGCCATGCGAATAAATGGTCTAAATGGTTTCTGAAGAAAATAGGAGAGAAGCCCGTATTGTTTGATTCTACCCAAACCAAGCTTACTTCAACCGACTTTCTGCAAATCTTATCTAACATGGGGTATCTGAATGGCAAGGTTGATGTAATGCTTAGGCCGCATAAAAAGAAAATGGATGTCACCTATTTACTTCATCCCGGAACACCTTATTTTATTGACTCAATCATATATGACATTAAGGACACTATAATCGCAAAATTATTGACCGAAGTTTCTATGCGTTCGTCGACCAAAAGTAGTACTGTAAACATACATAACCTGCGAGGTAAACAGTTTTCAGTAGAAGGATTAGACGATGAGCGTAGTCAGATTACTGCCTATCTTCTTTCAAAAGGGTATTATAAGTTTCATAAAGACTTTATCGCGTTTGATGCAGATTCTTCGGCAAAGCCAAATTCAGTATTTCTAACCATGAAACTCCTTCCTTTTTATGGAGAAAACGGAAAAACGAGTAACCAGCATCCCCGTTACAACATCAAAGAAATTAATTACGCGAATATAGCAAAAACTCCGATTCCTTTGCGTCAAAAGGTTTTGCAGAATAGTACCCTTATCTCTTCAAATAAGCCGTTTGACAATGAAGATTTGCAAAAGACATATAGTAAGTTTGCTAAACTCAGTGCGGTACGTTATGCAAATATAAACTTCCGCGAATATCCTGATACGACGTTGCTTGACTGCAATATCCTGTTGCAAATGAATCAAAAGCAATTGCTTTCCTTACAACCGGAAGGTACAAATACAGCCGGTGACCTCGGTGCTGCCATGACGCTGTCTTATGAAAATCTGAATCTCTTTAAAGGTTCTGAGCATCTTACGCTTCAACTTCGTGGTGCTTATGAGGCCATCAAGGGGCTGGAAGGTTATCAGAATCATAAGTATGAAGAATACGGGGTAGAGGCTAAATTACAAATACCACGATTTCTGTCACCATTTTTGTCAAGGTCTTTTAAACGCAAAAGTAATGCAACGAGTGAAATCACACTGAGCTACAATCTGCAAAACAGACCAGAGTTTCATAGACGTTATTTCACGACATCGTGGCGTTATCGCTGGTCAGAGCCACACCACCATATCAAATACAGATTTGATCTGGTAGATCTTAGCTATATTCACATGCCGTGGATTAGTTCAACTTTCAAACACGACTATCTTGATAGCGTCAGCAATCGCAACGCTATTCTGCGTTACAACTACGAGAATCTGCTCATCATGAAAGTAGGATTCGGCATTGCCTATAATAATGGAACGGATGCCATCAAAGGAAATATTGAAACCGCAGGTAATTTGCTGCAGTTGTCATCACCGCTCTTCCGGTTTAAAACCGATAATCAAGGTCATCACATTATCTTTAATACAGCTTATGCTCAATATCTGAAATTAGACTTTGACTATACTAAACTGTTCTTCTTCGATCAAAGAAACAACTTGGCCATACATCTTGCCTTGGGGGTAGCGTGGCCTTACGGCAACAGCAAGGTCTTGCCATTTGAAAAACGTTATTTTGCGGGTGGACCGAACAGTGTCCGCGGATGGAGTGTTCGCGAACTGGGCCCCGGTGGGTTTAAGGGGAAAGACCGCCGAATAGACTTTATCAACCAAACGGGCGACATGAAGTTAGATGTTAATCTGGAAGTTCGCACTTGGTTGTTTTGGAAGTTTGACGGGGCGCTGTTTGTGGATGCAGGAAACATTTGGACTCTCCGAAATTATGCCGATCAACCAGGTGGACAGTTCAAACTTGATACTTTTTACCGGCAGATTGCCATGTCATACGGCCTGGGACTCCGATTAAACTTTAGTTATTTCATCTTGCGACTTGACGCGGGCATGAAAGCCATAAATCCGGCATATAGTTCAACGAAGGAACATTATGCCATTTTCCATCCTAACCTCAAACGTGATTTCACGTTCCATTTTGCGGTAGGTCTTCCTTTCTAATCTTGAAAAACTTATTCTTGGGTCAATCGATACGGCCCGGAAGGTAACTTACGCCTCAGCACTTCGAGCGTACAATCCGGCCGAAGGTCCACACCCTGATTGGTCAGAATCTGTTCTATAGTCTTAAAGGCTAATATGGGATGATTGTTATCTTCGCTGAGGTGACAAAGCCATACATGTTTGAGCTTAGAAGTCGCGTTCAGAGCAATAGCCTCCCCACATGCAATATTATTCAAATGCCCATAACCACTCGTAATTCGGTCTCTCAAATACTGGGGATAGGGGCCATTTTTAAGCATTTCTACGTCGTGGTTGGCTTCTATAATCAGATAATCGGCACCGGCAATAAACTCTTTCATTTCGTCTGTAACATGGCCGATATCTGTCATAATACAAAACTCTACTGTGTTTTTGTACACAATACGATAGCCTACGTTATCAGAACTATCGTGGGGCACCGTAAATGCTGTAATCACAAAATCGCCTAAAGCAAAAGGTTTATTCGTGTTGATGGAGTGAATATTGTGGGTAGGAACCTTTTTCTTGACACTATAATTTTCGTTTATTCCACGATGTACTTTTCTTGTAGCGTAAACAGGAATATCACATTCTGAACTGATATAACCTACACTTTTAATATGGTCTGCATGATCATGTGTAATTAAAACATGATGGATGGAACTTAAACTTAGGCCATAGTTTCTCATGTGTTTTTTAAGATTCCGTATCCCAACACCTGCATCGATTAACAAACTATCTGTTTCTGTATATAGTAAGTAGCAATTACCGCTACTGCCGCTTCCAAACGAAATAAAATTGAGCATTATATCATTATTTCGGGCAAAAGTATAGATATTTCTTTAAATTGCCAAGAATTTTAAATACCTTTGTTAAGGTAAGAATCAAATTATGTTATACAAACAAAGTATATTTCTTTTTGCCTTATTTATTTTGGCAGTTTCATGCACACACAACTTTCATACAGACCAACGGATAGAGGTGTTGGACGGATTCGCAACGGCATATTTTAACTACGATTTCCAAACGGCAGCTAAATTCTGTACGCCCGAGTCTGAAAAATGGTTGCGCTACGAAGCCAGTCAGATGAAAGAATCGGATGTGGAACGTTTGGTTGCCAAGGAGCATGGTATCAGTTATATAGTCAATAGCGTAGAGAAACAATCCGATAGCTTGTCTGTTGCTACGCTGGAAGTACACGATTATTATATGAACACGGCGGTAGATAGCGTAGGACAGGAGGAAAGTAAAGTCATATTTGTAATTCCGATGTGTTATCAGAATAAGCAATGGCTGGTGACACTGAAAAGCCCACTACGCCCTCGACGCGTATCGTGAGAAAATGCCGAATGAGATCTGAGCTATCCATATTAATACCTGTATTTAATGCTGCCTGTTTGGAATTGGTACGCACACTACACCATCAGTGTG
>CAUURC010000054.1:0-19516 GCA_963547405.1 uncultured Prevotella sp. | reverse complement strand
ATATCCTCGGTGGATACGACAATCTGAAAATCATTGCCAAAGCTGGCGGAAACTATGGTGAAATCTGGGGTACTACATTCCTCCGCGTTACCGACAAGAAGAGTCCCGACTATGGCAAGCTATTGCTCAACGCAGACGGTCTTCCACAGGGTGATCCCAAAATTAAGAAGATTGGTGACCAGCAGGCTGATTGCCTCTTGGGATGGACCAACACGCTTACCTATAAGAACTTCGCATTGAGTTTCATGATTGACGGTCGTTTTGGTGGTCACATCTTCTCTGGTTCCAACATGTTACTCCAGAAGAATGGTGTTGCTGCAGTTACCGCCCCCGGCGGCAAGCGCAACAAGATGGTTGTAGATGGCGTGATAGCCGACGGAAAAGGTGGCTATACCGCAAACAAAAAGGAAATTACGCAGCAGCAATATTGGATGGCTCTGACAGGTTCAACCGGTAACCTTGGTATCGGAGAAGCCAATGTTTATTCTGCTACGAACGTTCGCCTGCGCAACGTTTCACTGTCATACAGCTTCAAACCAAAGAACATGTTCCTGCAGCAAGTTAAACTTGGCGTTTCCTGCAACAACGTATTGATGTTGAAGAGTCATATGCATGGCCTCGATCCAGAGTCTGTTTTTGCAACCAATACCAATGCTACGGGCTTCGAATATGCAGCACCTCCTACGTCACGGACGTTTATCTTTAATGTTTCACTTGGTTTCTAAAACTTAATATAAAGAACAATATGAAAACAACATATAAATTTTTGTCAATAGCTGCATTGGCTATCGCCATGTTAAGCTCTTGTTCCGATTTCGATGAAGTCAACGTAAACCCGTCGGCTGCAGGCGATGACGCCGTGCATCCCGACTATTCATTGAACCAGTCTTTTTATGAGGCACAGATGGATCCGGATATTGCAGAGCGTGTCTTCGTTTACAACTGGGCTTCCATTGCTCGCGTTGTGGGCGAGAATACCATGGGCGCAACCGAAAGATACAACGATAAATTCACCGATCGTTTGTACACCTATTCTTAAACTTGTATTAAAAACGCTACCGCGGCTATTGAGCTTGCGGACAAGAATAAGGGAACAAACGACCATGAAATAGCATTCTATAAAAACGTAAAACAGATTGCACGTATATGGCGTGTGATGCTGATTGCCGATTTCGTAGATTCCTTCGGTCCTTATCCACTCAATGCTTTCACCGGCGTAGCTCCACAATTCAATTCCGAGGAAGAAGTATATAACTATTTCTTCACCGAGCTGAAAGAAGCAAGCAGCGCCCTTGATATCAATGTAAAACCGACAGACGCTGAGGCTAAGGGCGATCCTGCGTTCAAGTACGACGCCGCACAATGGCAGAAGCTCGCCAACAGCTTGCGTCTGCGCTATGCGCTCCAGTTGTCTGAAGTGAACAACGCAAAAGCCAAGGCTGAGTTTGAAGAAGCCGCTAAATTGCCGCTTCTGACAGGAGCCGATGACCTGTTTGGTTTCAAAGAGGAAGGTGGCTGGTCTGCATACGAAGGAGTATTGAACAGAGGCTGGAGCGCCCACTGCATCTCTTCAACTATGTGTAACCTTTTGGCTGGATTGGGAAATATCCCTGTAAAAGAAATAGCAGAAGCAGACAAGCATACTGCCGCCTTGATAGAACACATCAAGCCGATCAACTATGTGGGTGAGAAATATGAGAAGCACTACCCCGCTTTGACTGACAATCCAACCAAGCAATTGTGGATGGATGGTATACCCGAATATCTCGACCCTCGTGCATTGGTGGTATGGTGTCTGACCAACGATACAACCGCAGCTAACTGGCCCGACCAAGCAAGTCAAAGCAAAAAGAATCATGCTAAGTATGGTATGCTCGATCCAAACGACAAGGAAAAGGTTCTGGTGAAGATTGACGCAGCTTTCACATGGAACGGCTATCCTGCCGGTACGCGCAGTGCGTGGGCTCCTGAAACGTTTGCGTTCAACCAGATGTTTAGCAACCCGTGGGACACAACGCCTATGCTAAGCAAGGCATATCGCAATAACAGCAAGAAGCGTATTTGGATGTCGCCTTGGGAAACTTACTTCCTGTTGGCAGAAGGCGCTGTTTACGGTTGGGCAACTCCGATGACAGCTAAGGCGGCGTACGAAAATGGCGTGAGAGCCAACTTCACCTATTTTGGTGTTGACAAATATGCAGACAGGTATCTTGCTTCTACTAACTATAACAGAGTTGGTACATCTGTTAACTTCGACCACACAGCCGAACCTGTAGACTTTGAAGCTGATTATAAAGACGGCTATACCAAAGAAGCCAAGAAGATGACTTATCACTATCCTGACGCAAGCAAGATTCTCTACAAAGGTCATAAGCTCAACGATAAGCTCACAAAGATTATCACACAGAAGTATATCGCCAACACTCCTTATGGCGTAGTGCAGAGTTGGAACGACCGTCGTCGCTTGGGCTTGCCGTTCTTTGAAGTTCCCGGAAATGAAACAGCTCTGACCGGTTCAGACTTCGACGGCCTTTTCAAAGCTGATAGCTACAAGGACGGACAGAAGTGGTATCACTTTACACAGCGCATGAGATACCCCTCTGTGTTCGAAAACTCTGATAAAGAACAATATCAGAATGCTCTGAAGTTGTTGGGAGCAGAGCAAAATACCATGATGACTCCATTGTGGTGGGCCATCAAGAAATAAATGTGTAGACAGACATCCTTGTCTGCCACTCATTAAAATAACAAAAAGCCTGTCAACGCAATGTTGGCAGGCTTTTTTATATCGTCCGACCGAAGGTCATTCACCATGACGGATAGCTTCGTTTAGACAATAATGTTAGTGATTTTGCCCCAAAATTACGAAAAATACACCAGTTACCTCCGTTTAATCACTATAAAACACTATTTTTGTAGAGTGATTATTCTAATCTTATTTCATTCAAATCCTAAGTAATCGTGATGAAATTTCTTTCTCGTATCTTATTTTCCTGTTTGCTGTTGTTGGCGTGCGGTTCCGTGACGGCACAGCCCAAGCAGAAGATTGTCGTAGCTTATGTGTGCTCATGGACTGATTTGCGCCTGCCCGACCCGTCGCTCATGACCAATATCAACTATGCTTTCGGTCATGTAAACAAGACCTTCGACGGCTGCGATGTGCAGAATCCGGAGTTTCTGAAGAAAGTGGTGGGCTTGAAAAAGCTGAAGCCCGGTCTGAAAATTCAGCTGTCGGTAGGCGGTTGGTCCAGTGGTAACTTCTCCGAAATGGCCGCCAATGCCAAATGCCGCATGGCCTTTGCGCGCGACTGCGGACGCATCGTCAAGGAGTATGGGCTCGACGGTATCGACATCGATTGGGAATATCCCACGAGCAGCGAGGCCGGAATCTCCTCGTCGCCCGACGACACCAAGAACTTCACTCTCTTGATGCGCGACCTGCGCAAGGTGCTGGGCAAGGACAAACTCCTCACCTGTGCCACCATCGCCGATGGCAAATATGTCGATTTCCCGGCCTGTATCAAGTACATGGACTTTGTCAACATCATGGCTTACGACGTGGCCAATCCACCCCAACATCACACAACGCTTTTCCGTTCGCCTCTCTCGGGCCGCATCACCGTTAGCGAAGCCGTTGAGGCTCATATCCGTAATGGCGTGCCCAAGGAGAAACTCTGCCTCGGCATGCCGCTCTACGGACGTGGCGACCACGGCGATGCCATCCTCGACAAGTACATGAAAACCGGCTATACGGGCGGACTTTACCAAGAGCATTGGGATCCTATCGGACAAGTACCTTACCTCACCGACTGGTCGGGTCAGCTCGTATGGGGTGCCGAGAATCCCCGTTCCATCGCGGCCAAGTGCCAATATATCATCGACCAAGGCCTGCTGGGCGGCATGTATTGGGAGACAACCGAAGACAACGCGCAGCTCGATCTGATGACCACCATCAACCTTTCGCTCATGCAAAACGTGCGAGCCACCATCCCACAGAAGCGTGTGCTCCTGCTCACGGGCGCAAACGACAACGTTGCCCTTCAGACTTTGACCACCATGGGCGCACGTCATGGTTTCGAGGTAGCCGTCTTCCGCCCGAACGACACCTATACGCCCGGCCTCTTCGACCGCTATCATCTGATCTATAACGCCGGTATGCAACCCGACGCGTGGCCCACGGCGGCCCGTGCCGACTTCGAGAAATACATCGACGAAGCCCGTGGCAGCTACTTGGTACTCAATGCCGACACGGCTACAACATGGAAGTGGTACACCGATTTCTATCGCCATGGCTATGCCAAGCGTGCCCGCAACGTCTTCTACAAGCGCGAAGCGCCCCTCGGTTACATGCCTCGCGCCGTCAGCGATGTAGCCGCCACTGAGCAGGCCGTGAAGTGGTTGCTGCGTCAGTAAGAGGCTGTCGTGCCGCCATTCATTAACGGACACCGGTTTTTTTTAAATAAATGACTCCGAAAGAACGACCATGAATTGTTTTTCATCGTTCTTTCGGAGTCATTGTTAATACGCAAATCACAGCTTTGGTAAATGTCAACGAGCCGCCATGCGCCAGCCGTATGGGCATGATTTATCATGTTCCGCATAAACATAAAGGCAATACAATGCATGATTGAGCATGTTCCGTTTCAAACGAAAAGACAATACGATACGCGATTCATCATATTCCGCCCTCCAAAAAACGGCTATTATTCGCTGTGAAAATTTCTTACAAAGCGTTCGATTATTTTGCAACAAGAAAAAAGTTTTCGCAAATAAGCCAAGCATTTTGATAGTTCGCAAAAACGAACAAGCCACTGATAATCAGCTATTTGTGCAAAATGGCGCAGAAAACGCTTGTCAAAAACACGCTAAAACACCCCAAAATACCACCCAAAAGCAGCCCTTTTACCCGCCCAAAGCATAGCTTTGACGATGTAAAAGGGCTGCTTTGAGCATGCAAAAGCTATGCTTTGACATCCGAAAACACAAAAACAGCATCGCTGCAGCACCCAAAATACCTTTTTATCTCTGTCTTTTCTCTCTATTTGGCGTATTTTTTGAGGCCGTTTTTGTGATATGAATTTTACAAAAGTCAAAGTTTTTAAGCTTTTAGACAACCGATTTGGGATATATACTTTATCACTTTCTTTCTATAACTTTGAAGGCTCGGCCGTCTGATAAAACGAAATACAAATTGTGAGTTCAATGCCTTGAGGGGCTTGCCATCAAAAAACGAAGGAAACCTATGGCTGATAATTCGTAGAAAACTTTTCCCCAAGTACCAATATTTTTATACCTTTGTTTCCGTGATAATCTGTTAGCCAAAACACAGAATTGCGGTTTGGGTCTTATACCACACGATTTTTCATTTGTAACAGCAGTTGTATAACATAAATGCTAAAACCTTATGATAGAGATACCTCATGGATTAAAAGAAGCCATCGAAGCCGATGATCTGGTGTTATTCATTGGTGCCGGTCTGTCTTGGAACTTAAAAAACACGAAAAATGAGCCTCTTGAAGGATGGGATAAAATGGTTAAATCTATACTATCGCATCTGAACGAGAAAGGCTATATTACAGATGAAGAGAAGCTGTCTTGTGATAAGCCAAATCCGATAGACACTCTTCAGGAATTGGAAAATCGCAGAATAAGCAGAAGAGAGGTTGGTGAGTTTGTCAAATACTATTTTACATTGAAAGAGGAGAACGATCTTTCCTTTCATCAAAAGCTGTTCAGCTTATCTACAAAGATTATTACCACCAACTATGATAGGGCTTTTGAAAAAGCTGTTCCTGAACTCCAAGAAATAAAAGCGTATAGAACTAAAGATTACGAACTGAATAGACTGAAGAAAGATTCCGTCTTTTTGTTCAAGTTACATGGTTGTATAGAGCATATAGACTCTATGGTCTTGTTCCCATCGGACTATGATAAACTATATAAAAGCGAAGGACGAGAGGCTGAACATACCTTACATGCTTTGCGAAATCTCATTTTCAATAAAACCTTTCTTTTTATTGGGACGGGCTTGGGCGACCCTCAAATCAATGGTATTTTTAAGGAAATCAAGAGAACGCAAGGTATCTACAACCAAGAACATTATATCATTACTCTTGACTCATTAGATGATAGTCTTAATTTCCTAACATCTATTCAAGTTGCTTCACATGATGAAATTCCAAAAGTTATAGACCAACTTGTAGCAATTAAGCAAGAAGCGGAAGCAAAGAAAAGTTCGGAAAAGAAGAAACTTTTAGATCAGCTTAAAGAGTCTGAAAAAGAGATAGATTCTCTTTCAGAGCAACTTGCTCAAGTACAGGATAAAACCGAAAGACAAGCACTTCTTTTAGCGAGAGAAGCCAATAATCACTTTAATATAGGAGTAAAGTATCATTTGGCCGGAGAATACTTAGAAGCCTCAAAAGAGTATGAGGCTGCAACAGTATTAAACCCTAAATATTCTGCCGCATATAACAATTGGGGAGTTGTTTTAAGTGAATTGGCAAAGACAAAATCTGGTAGCGAAGCGGAAGCTCTCTGCAAAGCGGCCTTTGAAAAATATCATCAGGCAACACTGTTTAAGCAGGATTACCCTGATGCATATAATAATTGGGGCCTTATTTTAAGTGTTCTGGCAGAGACAAAATCCGGCAGTGCAGCAGAAGAATTATACAAAGAATCTTGTGCAAAATACAAAAAGTCAACATCGTATAAGCCGGACTTTCCTGGTGTATATTACAATTGGGGAAATGCTTTATATAAGTTAGCACAGATAAAATCCGGCAGTGAATCTAAAAAACTCTACGAAGAGGCCGCTGAAAAATATCATCAGGCAACGTTGTTTAAGCCGGACTATCATGATGCATATAATAATTGGGGAGTTGCTTTATATGGGCTAGTACAGACAAAAACCGGTAGTGAAGCAGAAGAACTATATGAGGCAGCCTTTGGGAAATGTCAGCAAGCAATTCAATATAAACCAGACGACTATGCTGTATATTCTATCTTGGGAAATATTTTGTATGAGTTGGCTGAGATAAAATCTAACAGCGAAGCTGAAAAGCTATACAACGAAGCCATTGATAAATATGAACAAGTAATAAAGTATAAACCGGACTTCTATCAGATATATAAGATGTTGGGAGTTGTTTTAATACAGTTGGAACTGAAAAAATCTGGCAACGCAGCTGAACAACTATACAATGAAGTCTTTAGAAAATATAGGGAAATGATAGATCAAGGAGGTTACGCCTATAATTTGGCTTGGTTGTATGCCATAAAAAATAAGAAAGAAGAAGCGCTAAAGTATTTGGAGCGTTCTCTCGAAAGAGGTGAAATCTCTGTAGACTTTGTGGAAAAGGATACTGATTGGGACGGCCTTCGTGATGATTCGGACTTTAAGAATCTTCTCTCTCGCTACAAAGAGGGTAATAGGAGAGCTATTCAATAAAATCCGTTGCGCAGCAAAAAAGTGGGCGAAACGTGATAATTCATGTGTGATATGGTTTCTTGTTTGAGGCGGAACGTGATGAATCACGCCCTTACGGCTCACGCCCAGTCATTCTTAAATACAGAAAATAATATGTTGGTAAATGTCAACGAATTGCCATGCGCCAGCCGTATGGGCATGATTTATCATGTTCCGTTTTTTCTTTTGTCTAATTAGGCAGATGTTGAATCATTTTTTGCCTCTTGAATAGGTAGATACGACACAAAGACAGGGCTTCTTTGCCTGATTCAAAAACAGGCTTTTCGATTTTACAAGCATAAGAAAGGTGGGTTTTGTTTTGAAGAATGGCGCATTTTTTCTATCTTTGTCATCATCATGAGGCAGCCCGCCGCTTGACGAACTCAGCCTTTGGAAACGATACTGACATGAAAAAAAAACACCTGCAACTATTCATCCTTTTTCTTGCGGCATTGCTGTTGTCGTGTTCGGGCGGTAACAGAAAGTATGAAATCGGCGTTTCGCAATGTTCGGAAGACATCTGGCGCGATAAGTTCAATCAGGAACTGCGCACCGCTGTCTATGGCTACGACAACGTGACGTTGCACTTTGTCTCGGCCGATGACTCCGACACCCGACAGATTGAACAGATCAACCAGTTTGTAAACCGTGGTGTCGACCTCATTATCGTAGCTCCCAACCAGACCAATACCATTACGCCGGCCATCGAAAACGCCTACCGGCACCACATCCCCGTTATTGTTTACGACCGCAAGTCGGGCAGCAATCACTATTCGGCCTACATCGGAGCCGACAACAGAGAGATAGGACGGCAGTTGGGCGACTACATTGCGATGCGATTGCAGGGCCGTGGGCGCGTGGTCGAGGTGATGGGACTGCGCGGTTCGTCGCCCGCCATCGAGCGCCACGAAGGTTTCGTGGAAGCTCTGAAGGCCTATCCGAATATAGAATTGGTGGCCACGTTGCAGGGCGATTGGACCGGAGGTTCGGCCGAACGAGCCATGCGCAATTTTCTGAAGCAGGAGAAAGGCCGGATAGACTTTGTTTTCGGACAGAACGACCGCATGGCCATGGGTGCCCGTAAGGCCACGATGGCGCATGATTCACAAGCCACGACACGCTTCTGTGGCGTCGACGCGCTGCCCACACGTGGCGGCGGACTCGAACAGGTGCGCGACGGACTGCTCGAAGCGTCGTATATCTATCCTACGCACGGCGACGAGGTGATGGAACTGGCCATGAAGATACTGACCCAACAGCCCTACGCACGTGAGAAAAAACTGCGGTCGGCCCTCGTCACCCGTGAGAATGCCAACGTACTGCTGCTGCAAGCCGAGGAGGTAGCGCGCCAGAGCGATGACCTCAACCGCCTGTACGATAAGACTAACGACTATCTGAACCGTTACAACACGCAACGATGGCTGCTAATGATGGCCGTCGTTATCCTCATTTTGCTCGTGGCGGCCATCTTTATGACCTACCGCTACTACTACGAACGCATACGCGTCAACGAGGAACGCGAGCGAATGCAGGATCAGCAACT
This sequence comes from uncultured Prevotella sp., assembly GCA_963547405.1. Classification (GTDB taxonomy): domain Bacteria; phylum Bacteroidota; class Bacteroidia; order Bacteroidales; family Bacteroidaceae; genus Prevotella. The sequence continues at coordinate 10,505 of CAUURC010000054.1, read as the reverse complement.
CAACTTCTTCACCAACGTAAGCCACGAAATACGCACGCCCCTGACGCTTATTGCAGACCCCATTAACCATATCGTGAACCGAGGACGGCTGAAAGACCACGACTTCGACACGCTGCGCTCGACGGCTCGCAACGCCAACGAACTGATGAAGTTAGTGAGCGACATTCTCGACTTTAAGAAAATAGAATTTGATACGGCGGGAAACCGCGTTGACAAAAAGGAAAATGTTTCGGACGAAAACGTGCCCGAAATAGTGGAAAGGGGCGTTGAAGAAATGCCGGCGGAACCCGACGATAGCCGTGAAACGCTGCTCATCGTCGACGATAATGCCGACATCCGCCACTATCTGCGCGTGGTGCTCCACAACAGATTCCGTATTATAGAAGCCGCCAACGGACAGGAGGGACTCCGTCAAGCCCGCGAGCATGGGCCGGTTCTCATCATTTCGGACATCATGATGCCCGTGATGAACGGCCTGGAACTTTGTCAGCAGGTGAAGAATGATACCGCCACGAGCCATATTCCCGTTATCCTGCTGACGGCAAAGAGCGAAGCTTCGCAGGTGGCCGAGGGCTATAAAAGCGGTGCCGATTCGTATATTACGAAGCCGTTTAGCTCGGCCGTGCTCATGGCGCGCATTGATAATATCATGCAAAGTCGTGAACAACTGCGCAGGCGTTATGCCACGTTGTCGACCAGTGTCGTCGCTGACGGTGTTGAAACACCGCCTGTGGCGACCAAGACTGACGACCCGTCGCAGCCATCGGCACGCGATCGGGAGTTTATCGCACGGTTGCACGACATCATTCAAAGTCACATGATGGAGACAGAGTTCAGTGTTGAGGTGATGGGAAGCGAAATCGGACTGAGCCGGGTGCAGCTCTATCGCAAGGTAAAGGCGCTGACCGGCCTTTCGCCGGTGGAACTATTGCGTAAGTCGAGGCTTAATAAGGCCGACCAACTGCTGCGTTCCACAGGCATGAATATATCGGAAGTGGCCTATACGGTGGGCTTTACGTCGCCCAGCTACTTCTCAAAATGCTTTAAAGATGAGTTTGGTATTCAGCCCGTAGAACTGATGAGAGGTTGAAATCATTGCCCTCCGAGGCGCTCAAAGAAGGTAATAATCTCTTCCCAAGTCTTAAATTCGTCGCTGCCATAGGCAATGCCGGTGCCCATAAAGTCGGACGCGGGCGCGGAGTCGATGAAGTAATCGCCGTAGAGCAGTGCCTTTTGGTTGGCAAAGAGTACGTGGTTGTAGGCCGGTGCCGACAAGTATTCCTCGCACCAGTCCTGCACCCGTGTGAGCGAAGCGTGGTCGTTGGTGGGTGCCGGTGCCACGATGAAGACGTTGTAGTGCTCCAACAGCATTTCGTAAGCCTTGTGCATGCTGCTTGTCGGATGGTCGTAGGCGTCGTGGAGGCAGGCAAAGTCGATGTAGACAATGGGGCGTTCGGCCTTGTTCTGTCGGTCGTCAATCCAGCGAATCACGGGCACCAGATAGTGCACCGCCACCTTATCAATGAGTCGGTGTTCGCCATGGAAGCGGATGGCGTTGGGGTAGTGGGCGTGGAAAAGGTCGAAGGTGTGGACCACCGGGTCGTTGTCGCCGAAGAGACCATAGACCCGTTGTTGCTCTTCGAGTGTCACTTGGGCGAAGCATTGCCGCGTGATGTCTTTGTATTCCTTGATGAGTCCCTTGTTGACCATTAGTTCCTGAACCCCGTCTTTGCGTGGGTTTTGAAACTCCTGACGGCCAGTCATGTTGCTCATCGTGTCGCCCATCTCGAAGGCCGGATTCACTAACACGCGGTCGTAGCCCGTCAGCATTTCGGTCATCATGCCGCCCATGGACGTGCCGATGATGAGATCGGGGCGTTCGCGTTCGGCCATGGCGCGCAGAAAGGTCATGGCTTCTTCGGGATGTACGGGGATATCATCGGCCACGATGGTGGCTTGGGGCATGAGTTCTTGCAGCATCTTGACGGTGCCGCTGGCTGCCGACGAGAGAAAACCATGGACATACATGATTTTCTTGCCCGACATGAGGTCGGGATATTGCTTGATATATGGATTCATACGTGCAAAGTTACGTATTATCAGCGTATTATTTGCCATTGCTTTCTACATTTAAAGAATCGCCAAGCACAGAATCTCGAATGTTTTGCCTAACTTTGCAGAATTATTTTTGAACGCACGCGCGTATATTTAATGGAGACGTTGCGCGGTCAAAACTATGCTTAAAAGAATCAATATTAAAAAGAATATGCAACAGGATATCACACAACTTGAAATCATGGCGCCCGTAGGCTCGCGCGAAAGTCTGACGGCAGCCATCCAAGCCGGTGCCAACTCGGTTTATTTCGGCATCGGTCAGCTCAATATGCGGTCGCATTCGGCTAATCATTTCACCATCGACGACCTGCGGGAGATTGCCGCCACGTGCGCCGAACATAACATCAAGAGCTATCTGACGGTCAATACCATCATCTATGGCGAAGACCTCAGTACGATGCATGAGATTATCGATGCCGCCAAAGAGGCCCAAATCAGTGCCGTTATCGCCAGCGACGTAGCCGTGATGGCCTACTGCAACGAGGTGGGTGTAGAGGTTCACCTCTCCACGCAGCTCAATATCACGAACATCGATGCCCTGAAATTCTACGCACGCTTTGCCGATGTGGTCGTGTTGGCGCGCGAATTGAATATGGAACAAGTGGCCGACATCCACCGACAGATTAAAGAACAGCACATCTGTGGCCCCAAGGGCGAACTCATCCGCATCGAAATGTTCTGCCACGGTGCCCTCTGTATGGCTGTCAGTGGTAAGTGTTATATGAGTCTGGCCAACTCTAACCGCTCGGCCAATCGTGGAGAATGCGTGCAGATATGCCGCCGTTCGTACACCGTCACCGACAACGAGACGGGCAATGAGTTGGAGATTGACAATCAATACATCATGAGTCCGAAGGATCTGAAGACCCTTCGCTTCATCGATCGGATGATAGAGAGCGGTGTCACCGTGTTTAAAATAGAAGGTAGGGCGCGTGGTCCTGAATACGTATATACCGTCGTTAGCTGTTACCGCGAGGCCATCCAAAGTGTGGTCGACGGCACTTTTACCGAGGAAAAGAAAGACCAATGGGACGAGCGACTGGCCACCGTATTCAACCGTGGCTTCTGGGATGGCTACTATCAGGGGCAGACATTGGGCGAATGGAACCAAAATTACGGCAGTGCCGCCACTGAAAAGAAAGTGCTTGTGGGCAAGGTTGTGAAGTATTTCTCTAAACTCGGCGTGGCCGAAATGGCCGTTGAGGCTTCGGAAATGAGTCTGGGCGACAAGCTCCTCATCACCGGACCGACCACCGGCGTGATGTATCTCGATGCCGAAGAGATACGCTACGACCTCAAACCGGTGGGCAAAGCCGAAAAAGGATGGCGTGTATCCGTTCCCGTTCCGGGCAAAGTTCGCCCCAATGACAAACTCTTTAAACTCGTCAAAACCGAGAAAAAGAAGTAAAAAAATAAGGCCATCGTTCTTCAGCGATGGCCTTTTTTGATTTAAAATGGTCTTTCCTAATATTGGGAAAGGCAGAAATGGAGGAAAAAGATGTTTATTTATTGCGTACGGGGTTGGCGTAAATGCCAAGGAAGATGTCTTTTAGCGTGTCGGGATCGGTGATGTCGTAGTCGTTGAGGCGCTCCATATAACGCAGGAATTGTTGCAATTGTTCTTTGCTGTAATGCTCCTGATAGCAGGTCTGTCCGTAGCGGAGGTCGTGGGCTATATAGTTATTGGGGTATAATAGATAGGCCGCGTTGATGCGTTGGTCGAGCAATTCGGCCACTCGCTTGTGGTATTCGTTGTTGGTACAGCTGTCGAACTGGCGCAAGTCGGCCTCGGTCAGTTCGGAACATAGCGTGATATGGACCTTTCCCTTGGGCTGAATGATGCCCGTGAGGATGCTATTGAGGTCTTCACCCGGCTTTTTGATGTATTTTCGGCAACGACTTTCGTAGAGTTCGATGGCCTTCAGGATGTCGCAACTTTCCCATTCGTAGCTGATACAGACAGGAATGATGTGGAGTTCGCTCAACGCTTTGATTTTATCCTCCGGCTTACTCATGCAGAACATCTTGATGATTCCCTGGTCGGTGTGGTCGTTTCCGTCCTTGGTACGCCCGTTGCGCTGGGCTATCCATACGCTTTCGTTCCGCTCAAGCATGGTATGGCGAATGTAATTGCTCAGGTGGCACGATGACATATAGAAGTCGCGCATGCGTCCTCCACGCTCCACCCTGAACATTTTGTTCGATTTGCCGATGTCGGTCACCAGTCCGGGCTGCATCAGATTGGCACCGAAGGTAATCTCGGTGGTCTCTCGTTCGTGTTTGACGAGCAACTTTTGAAGCAGCAACGCGTCGAGAACAATGTCGCGATGATTTGATACGAAAAGATATTGCGTGTCGGGTCGCAGTTGTTCAAAGCCACTATAACTGAGTTGATCTATGCTGCGACGGATAATCTGAAGCGTGGCGGCCATCATTACGCCATACTGAAATTCCTTGATCGTATGGTAAGAGAGCAACTCCCGTCGTACTTCTTCTAACCCGCGATCGGGAAATATCCATGAGGCCAGTAGCGGAAAGGCTTCCGACTCTGTAATACGACGCATGGCTGCGGGTATTTCTTCGTCGCGATAAGGACGGATGTCGTCGTAATTCTCCATGAAAATCTTTATTGTTCGGTTGCAAATATTATATACTTCGATATCGGCGAAGGGATGAGTCTGTTACCGGAACGACTGCCCCGCCACCCGTTCGATGTCTTCGATGGTGCCATCGAATGGTCCGTTGTGCGCTAACTTGATGGTGCACATGGCCGCCGCGAACTTACCGGCTTCAAAACAATCGGCTCCCAGTGAACGCATGTAGAGATAACCGGTGGAATACGTGTCGCCGCAACCTGTGGCATCTACCTGCTCCGTAGGCTCATAGGCCGGTATTTCGTAGAACTTGTTGTCGGCCCAAATGTACGAACCATAGTTGCCCAGCGTAATTACGACTTCGCGCACGCCCATCGCCGCCAGACCCAAGGCTACCTCACGCGGGTTGTTGCTGCCGCCGATGGTCACCATTTCGTGCTCGTTCAGTTTGAGAATGTCCGTATATGGCAGTATCTCGGCTTGATTTTTCCATCCGATGGGATGCACGTTCTCGCCCCTCACCTCGCGCAGGAATCCCTGCACGTCAATGGAAACGCGGCCCTTGGCGGCCAAAGCAGCCACCACTTCGGGCGAAAAATCATCGGCCAAGAGCGAACCCAGATGGAATATTTCAGCCTCCAGCGGTTCCACTTCATCAAGCGTGAAAGGATCGGCTTTGGCCAAAACACGTTGGGTTCGATGATTGGTGTCCATGCCATACCGATTCTCGAAATAAACGGTATGGGCACTATCGTAGCATACAACGTCGATGCCGGCATGGCGCATCCGCTCTATCTCCTTGCGCTGCTCGTCTCCCACCTTCGTTATCAACTGGAACGAAGCCTTCGGAGGCAGCTGTTTTATGCCGTAAGCCATGTAGAATGAAGTCCCGCCCGCCATGTAGACGGTCTTCTGTGGGGTTACAATCTTGTCGAGCGTAACATGCCCAATGCAACAGATATCTATCATTCAATCATCATTTGTTATTGCAAAGATAACATTAAATATCAAACCCTCGCCACTTTTATGGTTTTTTCGGAGGAATCTTTCCTCATAGAACGCAACCCGGAGGGCACTTTAGCGATAACTCTTGCGGTCGGGTTTGCCATTGAAAGTTTTACGAATCGCTTCTACCTGCTCATACAGCATGGGCACTTTGTAGGCTTCAAGCCGTTCGCGGAGATGTCGGGCCAGCTCACGAGCCTTGAGTTCATGGCCCGGGCGCATGACGACGAGCAGCCGCAGCACCGTTCCTACGACAGGATAATTGGCCGCCACGCAGAGACATTCGGCGATATTGCCCATCGCGAGGGCCGCTTTCTCCACCTCTTCGGGCGCAACCTTCAGTCCGCCCGTGTTGATAATGTCGTCGCTACGGCCCATAAGGTGGAGCCGCCCCTCAGCGTCTACGCGGCCCAAATCGGCCGTGAGCAGTTCGCCGTCAGTCAGTACGCTTGCCGTAAGGGCCTCGTTGCCGGCGTATCCCGACATGAGTGTGTCGCCTTGGCAACGGATGCGCCGGTCGCTATCGACCGTGAAGCGGGCATGCGGCATAGCGGTGCCGACGCAACCTTCAAAACAATGGCCGTCGTTAAAGTTGTAAGTAGCGATGATTCCCGTTTCGGTAGAGGCGTAGGTGTTGTAGAGTCGGCTGTGAGGAAGCAACCGGCAGAGCTGCCGCATGTCGGTTTGCGCAATGGGTGCCGCGCCTGTTTCTATGAAATCGAGCTTCGACGCGTAGGTCTGAAGGCGGTCGGCACTGAAGGTTAGCAGCATGCGGATGCTGGCCGGAACCAGAAAAGTGGCCGCCTTGGCGCAGGGGTAATCCAATGCCTGATAGAAAGCGTTGAGGTCTTTCATGCCTTCGAGCAGATAGAGCGTGGCCCCACACTGCACGACGGGGTAGACTTTGGAAAGGCAACCGATATGATTCATCGGGCCACAGATTACAAACACGAGATCGTGGCTGAAGTTCAGGGCCTTGACAAGGTTGTCGGAATTGGCCAAAATGGCCCGATGGCTCACCATGACACCCTTTGAACGGCCTGTCGTTCCGGTGGTATAAAGCACGTCGGCTACGTCTGTGGGCAGCACGCAGTGGCTCAATTCGGCCTCGAGTTCGGTCAGTCGACTGTCGGGAACGTCGTGTTCGAGCGGCACGGCCACTGCGCCCGCCAGATGAATGGCGAAATAATGGATGAGAAAATCGGCCGTCTGACTGCCTCTGAATACCACCGCCCGCCCCCGTAGCGCGGCCATCGCCCGGGCTTTGGCCGACACTCGCCGCCAAAGTTCGGCGTAAGTAATCGTGTCGCGAGGCGTTACGATGGCCGGTCGGTCGGCATAAAGGCGAGCGTTGCGACACAGAAAATCCTCGATGGTCTTCACTTTCGGTCGGCTATTTTGCGAGTTACCATGGCTACGATGGTATCGAGCGTTTTCAGATTCTTGGGCGTTGCGTCCTCCGCTTCTAAGACAATGTCGTATTCTTTCGATAAAATCATCAGGATAGTGGTAACGCCCAGCGAGTCGAGTTCGCTGAAAAGGAAGTCTGAATCGATGTCGACCAAAGGCAACGCATCTTCTAAAAGTTCACGAATATGTTGTTTCATTTCCATATTTTTTACTGAGTTGATAATCGATAACTTGATGATTTACAAGTGGTTGGTTGATATATGGATGTTTCTTTCAAAGTCTTGTTTTCTAAAAGCATAGCTTTCGCGTTGTAAAAGCAGCCCTTTTAGCGTGTAAAAGCTATGCTTTTAGCGTGTAATAGTTATGCTTTTACAACGCGAAAGCTATGCTTTTACAAACGGGTGGCAAAGTCTTTATAAACTCAACCCAAAGAAGACGTTTTTAACAAGCAATTATATAACAGAATCATAGTGATTTTTGATAGCAACCATCATGTTATTTTGAAATTTGGAAGAAAATGTTTTTGAAAGTGAATAGTATACAAATCGCTATACATAAGATTCCTATGGGCAAACTAAATAAAGCAGATTTAAGAAAAGAAAAATTACAAAAGTATAACAAAAATTGCATTGGAAGATAAATACTTAAGAAGCCCGCGCATACGCAATACATAAAGGGGATGGGTTCCCTTTTAAGCTTAACCATACTCCCACAATGATTACACCTTGTTGAATAGTTTGTACCACGATAGATATACATCAAGCATTGTCTGATTGCTATCCTTTTATGACAACACGGACATTCTCTATTTCGCATATAAGAACAGAAAGATTTACGGAGTTACATTAAATGATTACAAACGTAAATAAAAAAAGCATACAATCCAAAGGTAGCCATGTTAAATTACTCAAATAAGAACCTTCTGACAGAAGGACTTCGGAAACATTATTCCCCAGTATAAACAGGCTGTTATACCTAAGCTCTACGTCCTCTCTTATATTCATTTCAAAGAGGGAAAGACGAAAAAGGCCGAAGCACATACAGCATGCGGGTGGCGGAATGACTAAATTCTGTTTGTTTTTTTTGGACTTATACGGATTTCTTCTTACTTTTGTGTGATATAATAAGAGGAGAAGATCCAGGAAATTCGATTATGAGATACGCGCTTGTAACAGGAGGGTCACGTGGTATTGGTAAGGCCATAGCCTGCGAACTGGCCATGGCGGGATTACCCGTTGTTATCAATTACTACAGCAATACGGAAGCCGCGCAGGCTACTTTGAATGAAATTACGGAGCGTGGCGGGCAGGCTGAACTGTTGTCGTTCGACGTGGCCGATCCGGAAGCTATCGAAACGGCGTTGGCCGATTGGGAAGCGAAACATCCCGATGATTACATTGCCGTGGTCGTAAACAACGCGGGTATTCGCCGCGACAACTTAATGATTTTCATGCAGAACGAAGAGTGGCACAACGTAGTGGACACCCCGCTTAACGGTTTCTTCTATGTGACCCGCCGACTGCTGAAGAATATGCTTACCCATCGTGACGGTCGCGTTATCAACATTGCTTCATTGAGTGGTTTAAAAGGCCTGCCGGGGCAAACCAATTATAGTGCGGCCAAGGCTGCGCTGATAGGAGCCACAAAGGCTTTGGCCCAAGAGGTGGCTAAACGGCGTGTTACCGTGAACGCCATTGCGCCCGGATTCATCGCCACCGATATGACCCGCGATCTCGATGAGAAAGAGTTGTCGAAGATGATACCCATGGGACGCTTCGGTAAACCGGAGGAAGTGGCGGCTTTAGTGGCTTTTTTGGCCGGTGATAAGGCTGCCTACATTACCGGGCAGGTGATACAAATAAACGGAGGACTTTACACGTAATCATGGAAAGAAGAGTCGTGGTGACGGGCATGGGCATTTGGTCGTGTCTGGGAACCAACCAAGAACAAGTAACAGAAGCGTTGCGACAGGGCCGATCGGGTATTGGACTTGAGCCGCAACGTATAGAATATGGCTACCAATCGGCCCTGACGGGTCTGGTGGAACAGCCTCAACTAAAGGGATTGCTCCATCGCAGGCTGCGTGTGGGGCTACCCGAAGAAGCCGAATACGCTTATATGGCCTCACGCGAAGCCTTCGAGCAGGCCGGCATAGATGACGCTTTCCTGCAGCAAAACGAAGTGGGCGTCATCTTCGGCAATGATTCATCGGCCAAACCGGTAATCGAAGCCGCCAAGATAATGGAAGAAAAGCACGACACCCAGCTGTTGGGCTCGGGCTATATCTTCCAGTCGATGAACTCAACGGTCAACATGAACCTGAGCAGTATCTTTCAGTTGCGGGGCGTCAACTTCAGTGTGAGCGCGGCTTGTGCCAGCGGCAGCCACAGCATAGGACTGGGCTTTCTGCTTATCAAACAGGGATTGCAGGATCGGGTGCTCTGCGGCGGCGCGCAGGAAGTGAACTTTTACAGCATGGCTACGTTTGACGCACTGGGTGCTTTCTCTGCCCGGATGGACGATCCGCTGCGGGCTTCGCGCCCATTCGACCGCGATCGTGACGGATTGGTGCCGAGTGGCGGCGCGGCGGCACTGATGTTAGAAGAGTATGAAAGCGCTGTCAAGCGTGGTGCGCCCATCTTGGCCGAAGTCACCGGTTATGGATTCTCGTCGAATGGTGCCGGAATCTCGCAGCCCAGCGACTACGGCAGCGTGACGGCGATGAGCCGGGCTATGGAGATGGCTGGCATTACGGCTGACGATGTCGACTATATCAATGCCCACGCGACAAGCACCCAGCAAGGAGATATGTTTGAAGCGATGGCCTTGGATCGCATGTTCCGGGGCAAGCATGCCCTCATCTCTTCGACCAAGGGCATGACCGGGCACGAATGTTGGATGGCCGGAGCCAGCGAAGCTGTGTATTCTATTCTGATGATGCGGCACCATTTCGTGGCACCCAACATCAACTTTGAAAACGCCGATGAATATTCTGAACCATTGAATTTGGCCACGCAGACGGTTGAACGCGAACTGAACACCGTGTTGAGCAACAGTTTCGGCTTCGGAGGGACTAACTCGGCGCTTGTCATTCAGAAGATTTGATTGTTTCACCAAAAAATATAAGATTATGAAAAGAATTATTTTTGCAGTAGTGATGGTTTTTTCTATGTGCCAAATGTTTGCCGGTAGCAAATATGATTTCAGCATGTTGAAAAAGGAAACGAAAATCAATGTAGACTATGATTGGAAAAGTCTGACTATCGAAGGCAAGAAAGTTTCCGCTTGGTTGGATTATCGCCAAGCCGAACAGCCCGACTGGAATGCTCGAAAGGAACTCAAGGATGAGCTGAAACCACAGATTGAAGAAATGGTAATCGC
>CAUURC010000053.1:0-20328 GCA_963547405.1 uncultured Prevotella sp. | reverse complement strand
GGGTGGCTCAGGCATGAATTCCCTGCTGCCGTCTCCTATAATCGTTTTGTGGAACCCATGCCCCGTGTGTTCTTTAAGATGATGTTATTCATGAAACTCCATGCCTTCGGCAAATGTACTGGTATAACGTTCGTTGACAGCACGATGATTCCTGTATGTCACAATGTAAGACGGCATTTCAACAAGGTCTTTGCCGGTCTTGCCAAGAACGGAAAGGGTACCATGGGTTGGTGCCATGGATTCAAACTGCATCTGCTTTGTAATGATTCCGGTGAAGTGATAACATTCTGTCTTACAGGGGCAAACGTAGATGACAGGGACAGCAGAGTATGGACGGTATTTACCAAGGTTCTCTATGGAAAGGTATTTGCTGACAGAGGATACATCAAACAGGAACTCTTCGAGAATCTGTTCAGTCAAGGTATTCAACTTGTGCATGGACTTAAAGCAAGAATGAAGAATAAACTTATGCCTATGTGGGACAAGATTATGCTAAGAAAAAGATATATTATCGAATGCATTAATGAACTGCTCAAGAACAAAGCCAACCTTGTACACTCACGACACCGATCGATACATAATTTTATTATGAAATAATGCTCTGCCCTTACTGCATACTGCTTTTTTGAGAATAGGCCCGAGGCACTGCCGGTATATGTAGAAAAATCAAGGCAGTTAGAACTATTCGCATACTAAACTTATCCTGAACTGGCGTAGTTTATAAACGTTCGTATTCTATACGTCAGAGCCTTTTGCCCATTCGTCTTTCTCTTTCTGCTCTTGTTTCTTTTGATTCGCCCTATAAAGAAGAAAGACGCCTAACCCCAACCAGAATACAGGTCCTGTAGGATTGTTCCCTTTCAAAACTGCACCGAGGAATGCAAGACCTCCAACGATGACACAAATCCATCCCCACGTTTTCATACTTCTTTGTTTTTATCTGCTTCAATGAAATCAACAGAATCTTTCTTCTTAGAGCATAGGACTACAATAAGCCCCAAAATCACATTGAATATGGAAATGGCAAACGCCCATCCGAAACCGATACGGCGGTTTCGTCCCAAACAGCCCACTCCGTAAGCAAGTGCAACTGCAATAATTATCAATACTAATCTATCCATAATATATTTCTTTTATTGTAACAAATAATTGATATTCGTGTAGTCAATTAGTTTCCATCGCAACCCATATCGCCCATTGTCGCTATGAACTTCCAATGTGTCCCAACCAAGAGCAACCAAGCGACGCACCAAATTCACATCAGAAAGAACGACCCTCCCGATGGCCTCTGTTTCATCCCTCGTCATAGCCCTGCCAGCTAAGGCCTGTATCCGAAACCCCGTATAAAGCCAAGCGGAGAACTGATGTCTGTAGTCTTTACATCCTTTTGAGATACTGCATTTGAGCATCGTTGGCATAGTTCCACTGATGAAAGCTTCTTTTGCCTTCATGTTGAAATTGCGCACAAGGGCATTACGTTCCGATAAGTCTTGGAACCACGCTAATATGTTATTCCAAATATTGGGTAGCGACATGGTGAGAAACTTTATTTGAACAGACTGCCGATGCCGCAAACAATAGCAGCAATAATGGATATAAAGATAACTGAGCCAAGAGCAATTGCAATAAGCCCTCCGACATACCCAAGGAAACTATTAGCACTAAAGATCTCATTTCCTCTTTTGCCAACCAATGTGTAACGAGTTTTGTTTGCCATATTATATCATGCGCCTTCCAGCTACCACAAAGGCCTTTAATGTCAGAAGCGTGGAGCTGATTTACCACGTCTTCAAGTAGAGGTTGTGAGAATTACCTTGATGCGCAGATGTAGTAACCAGTCCACGCTATATGCGCGAACCGATATACCGTCCTTGCTCATCTTAGAAGTTTCTCACATTTCTACTTGCAATTCGAGCATAACGCTTCGTTGTTTCAATATGTCTTTGTTCCGAAGAACGTTGCAAAATTACAAAAAAGTTGCCATATTTAGCACAGGGTACTTGCCAAAGCACAAACAACTGTGAATTTTCTTGACAAACAGGGTGCAAAAAGTGGCCTTATTTGAAACAGAAAAGATTATGGATGAAAAAAACGAAAGGATTTGCGACTTTGTGTTATGTATTGATAATGAGGTGGTTATCTATTTTAGCCTGTCAAAGGAAGCGGAAAAGTCGTGTAATAGTTATGCTTTTAAGTGGTAAAAGGGCTGCTTTTGGCAGTCAAAAGCAGCTCTTTTACAACATGAAAGAGCCACGATTAGCGTCTAAAAGCATTGCTTTGAGATGTAAATGCATGAAAAAGTCCGGATTAGAGTAGCTAAAGAAGGTCGAAAAAGTCCCAAAACAACTTATTTCGATGCTATTTGAAGTAAAAATAAAGTCCGTTTTTCATGAGCGAGAATTTACAAAACGGAATTGCCCTTATCATACAACTTCATTATGCTTTATGCTCATCAATTGACTGTATTTTGCCCTTTTGAGAACAAATCAGCCGGTTAAAAATAGGGATAGTCGTTGTTATTCTAAACCATAGCATAGGCTATAGAAACGAAAGACAAAACAAAATGAACCCCGAAAGTCAATGATTCGACTTTCGGGGTTCGTCTTGTGTTCCTATGAAGAGCTTCGGTTTCGGCCGAACCTCCCTGTTATAAAAGAATGTTCGTCCACCTACTTGGCATAAGCCACGGAACGGGTCTCACGGATTACCGTAATTTTTACCTGTCCCGGATAGGTCATTTCATTCTGTATCTTCGTAGCAATCTCGGAAGAAAGCTTCTCCGATTCAGCGTCATCCATCTTATCTGCACCAACGATTACACGTAATTCGCGTCCTGCCTGAATAGCATAGGTCTTGGTTACGCCCGGATAACTCATGGCGATAGCCTCCAAATCGTTCAATCGCTTGATGTAAGCTTCGACGATTTCACGGCGAGCACCGGGGCGAGCACCGGAAATAGCGTCACAGACCTGTACGATAGGAGCCAACAGCGTATTCATCTCTACCTCGTCGTGATGGGCGCCGATAGCATTGCAAATATCGGGTTTCTCCTTATATTTCTCCGCAATCTTCGCACCGTAAAGCGCATGTGGCAGTTCGCTTTCTTCATCGGGAACTTTGCCGATGTCATGGAGCAGACCGGCGCGCTTTGCCTTCTTCGGATTCAGACCTAATTCAGAAGCCATCACCGCACAGAGGTTGGCGGTTTCACGGGCATGCTGCAGCAAGTTCTGACCATAAGAAGAACGATACTTCATCTTGCCAACAATGCGCACCAACTCAGGGTGTAATCCGTGGATACCTAAATCAATGGTGGTACGCTTTCCTGTTTCAATAATTTCGTTTTCAAGCTGTTTCTTCACCTTTGCGACAACTTCCTCGATGCGTGCCGGATGGATTCTTCCATCTGCGACTAGCTGATGTAGAGCCAAACGGCAGACCTCGCGGCGAATCGGGTCAAAAGCAGAAATAACGATGGCCTCGGGTGTGTCGTCTACAACGATTTCTACTCCCGTAGCAGCTTCCAAAGCGCGGATGTTACGGCCCTCACGCCCGATGATTCGGCCTTTTACTTCGTCATTGTCTATATGGAAAATGCTTACAGAATTCTCTATAGCCGTTTCTGTCGCTGTACGTTGGATCGTTTGGATAACAATCCTTTTGGCTTGTTGGTTGGCATTGAGCTTGGCTTCGTCGATGATTTCATTGATGTAGCTTGCTGCATCCAGCTTGGCCTGATCTTTCAGACTTTCTATCAAGCGTTCCTTTGCTTCTTCGGCACTCAACCCTGATAGTTCCTCAAGCTTGGCACGTTCTCGGTCCTGCATCTTATCAAGCTCTTCCTGCTTAATCGACAACAATTTCTTTTCATTGTCAATTCGTTGTTGATTCTGCTCCACCTCTTGCTTTCTACGAGCAATTTCCTCCTGTCGTTGATTCAAGGAGATTTCGCGTTGCTTCAACCGATTCTCGTTTTGCTGAACCTTTAAGTTGCGTTGCTGAACTTCCTTCTCGAGTTCACTTTTCTTGTTGAGGAACTTTTCTTTTACTTCAAGAAGTTTTTTCTCTTTAATCACATCAGCTTCTTTCTGAGCTGAATCAATCATCGCATTGTATTTTCCTTTAATGACATAACGGAAAACACTATATCCTGCCACTCCGCCTAAAATTAAGGCGATGGCAGCCGTGATTAGTAATTCTATCATTTTGTTTTATTTAAGTAAGTGTAAATCATATTCTCAAATTCATTTAGCCAAAGCCGATTCTATTTCAGAAGTCAACTTATCGAGAATATCATTATAAGGTTGTGCGTCGTTACGATCTTCTATCCGTTGATAACGCAATGCAATATCAACCAAAGCCATGTAAAGGATTTCTTTGTCACTCTTTTGGTTTTTAAAGATATTAGCGTACGTATTCACTGCGTCGTTAATCATCTTGCCCGCGTCACGATACAACTTCTCCTCTTCGCGATTAATGATCACGGTGAGATTTGTATCATACAGATGCAAATTAATATGTAATTTCTCTTTGTTTTCTTCTGCCATAGCCTCTTTTATTTTTCACTCAACAAAGTGAGACATTTGTTGACATCTCTGATTAGCTTTGACAATCTCTTCTTCGCACTTTCCATATCTGCTTCGGAGACTTCGATCATTCTTGCCAGTTTCAGGCTCTCATAGCTTTTCCTTGCTAATTCCAATTGCTCTTCCAGCTGCTTAATCTTGGCGTCACGTTCATCCACCATCGTGTATAGATCTGCATTCTCATTCTTCAATTCTTGATATTGAATGATCATCTGTCTAACACGAGTAGAAAACGTATTTAATCTTTTCTCAGCAGACTCCATAGAATTACAATTTAATTACAAAAATATAAGATTTTATAGAAAAGCCTAAACTTTGATGTTTTTGCTTATTCAGCCGGCCCTTCTACAGGCTTTGGCTCTTTTTTAGCCAGCATCACAATTTGGTATACAAAATCAGATACCCACTTTTGGCTAAAACCAAGACGGCTGTTGTATTTGCGTATGGCTAATACTGCCTTAATTACACCCGCGTCTGAAAAGTCGTTTTTATTAAATATGTCATTGACTGTCTTTTCCGTCATCGTATATAATGCACTTTTCATAAATGAAGGTAAACGTAATTTGTATTTCATTAGATTACCTGTAAGCATCATTAAGTCTTGACTGAAGCCTTGAAATTGGATCATATACGTCTGAACATCTGTCACTTTGTGGCAGTTTTTGCGAATACTTTGATCAATTTCTTTAAAAAACGTATCGTCCGTTTTATAAAGTTCCTTCATCATCTTGCGGCAATGGCTCTTTTCTCCTACACCCAATTTATTGTTAACAGTCGGAATATGCAATGAAGCCTTGAATGTTCGCAAGTCCGGAAGCATAGCCAAGTTATTGATTCCTAATGTCGCAGCAATTGAAGCTTGGAAATAAACCCTGATTAAAGTCATGTAGTCTTCCATGCCTCCTGTCTTCTTTTGATATTCTTTCTTTTTGAATAATTTTTCAAATATTCCCATGATTATTGATAAAGTCTTAAATTGTTTCTGTTGCAAAGATAGCAACTTTCATCTTATTTTAGCAAAAAAAGGCTTATAAAACAAAGTTTTTGCATTGATTGCATGACTATTTTCAACAAAATTGATTAACTTTGCGACAAAATCAAGTTATATTCCTGTTTGTTCCTATAAATGGTGCATGCCCGAATAAAAGATAACATGAATTATAGTGGTAATAATGAAACCATTCAATCAATGGCTTTTTTTATTGATTTTTTGGTTTTTAATATATGTATATTTATTTTTTGCTATGCTATGCCAAGCATAGCACCTTGCTATACTTATAACCTAACGAAGAATCCTATACTGGCTGTAAATTTTGCGATGCCCAATGATTTCCTTGTTTGCGGAATAGTTTGTCTGTGTATGATTTCATGGATTTATTATCAGTTTTCAAAATTCAAAAGCATCTTTGCACAGCTAAAGGATAGAAGACTAAAGCAAGGGCTCCCCTTTTTGTTATTAACTGCAAATAACATATTTATTTCCGATAAAAATGTGTGTCAATATGAAAGGAATTGTTTTAGCAGGAGGTAGTGGTACTCGTCTCTACCCCATTACAAAAGGAATCAGTAAACAGCTCATTCCTATCTACGATAAGCCGATGATTTATTATCCGATCTCGGCCCTCATGCTAGCAGGCATACGCGACATTCTTATAATCAGTACGCCATACGATTTGCCAGGATTTAAGCGCCTTTTGGGTGATGGACACGAAATAGGAGTTCGCTTCGAATATGCAGAACAGCCCACTCCCGGTGGTTTGGCCCAGGCATTTATCATTGGGGAATCCTTTATTGGCAATGATAATGTATGTCTTGTTTTAGGTGATAATATTTTCTACGGAGCAGGGTTCTCTGGGCTTCTTAAAGAGAGTGTTGAAGCTGCAGAGCGAGGTTTTGCCAGTGTCTTCGGATACTACGTCGATGATCCAGAGAGATATGGAGTAGCAGAGTTAGACCACAAAGGTAATTGCATATCTATAGAAGAAAAACCGCAATATCCCAAAAGCAATTATGCCGTTGTTGGACTCTATTTCTATCCCAACAATGTTGTAGAAATTGCAAAACAGATAAAACCATCTGCCCGAGGTGAACTTGAAATAACAACAGTTAATCAATATTATCTCACAACCCATTCTTTAAAAGTCAGAACGCTTCAAAGAGGGTTCGTATGGCTTGACACAGGAACTCACAACAGTTTGTCAGAAGCAAGTACCTTCATTGAAGTTATTGAAAAGCGTCAAGGACTCAAAATTGCGTGTCTTGAAGAAATTGCATTTAAGCAAAACTGGATTACGGCAGAGCAACTCAAAGAGAACGCAAAGCCTATGCAAAAAAATGAATATGGAAGATATTTGTTAGGGCTTATTGATGGACTATTTTGAAGTTAATAAAGTTTTTATACGAGTAATAAAAGAAATCACAATAAAATGGAAGAAATTAAAAATGTTGTTTCGGAAGAGCTACAAGAGAAAGAACAACAGTCTTTGTTTGATTTTCAAATTATCTATACAACGCTCATTCTCAATTGGAAATGGTTCTTGTTTTCATTGATTATCTGTTTGGGAGCAGCATATACTTACCTGCGCTACACAACTCCTGTGTACCAAGCTTATGCCAAACTTTTAATTAAGGAAGAGACTCGTTCTTCTCGTGGTAATAGTATTCAGCAAGCGACCAATTTGGGCCTTATCACGAACTCCAATGGTATTGATAACGAGATGGAGCTACTGACCTCGCGCTCTATAGCCGAAGCTTCTGTTTACGATTTGAAAATTTATGTTAACTATTTCGTGGAAGGTAGAGTTCTGGATATTGAACTTTATCGTACTCAACCTTTTAATATAGATATTGATGAGGCTCATTTGCATCGTTTGAATGTTCCCATACATTTGGTAATTGAAAAAACTTCTACCGGTTATAATATTACTGGTACTTATTATGTGTCGGCCTCTGAAGGACAAGCCGGGGGGACCTTTGCTATCAACAAGAATATCTCCCAAATACCAACGGTTATCAATACGAAAGCAGGTTCTATCAGTATTACACGGAATATACTTTCTCCGACGAAAGATCTTTCTTTGGGGCAGATCCTAAAAGTTGAAATATCGTCACCTAAAATGGTCGCCTACAAATATATTCAGAATCTATCAGTTAATCAAATGTCAAAAGCTACAACAATTGCACAGCTGACTTTGCAAGATGAAATTCCACAACGTGCAATAGATTATCTTAAACAGATGGTTGTTGCATATAATCGTCAAGCGAACGAAGATAAGAATGAAGTAGCAGAAAAGACAGAGTCTTTTATCAACTCACGTTTGGAAAAGATTAATGCGGAGCTTGGTAGTACAGAGGGAGCACTTGAAAGTTACAAACGGAGAAATAATATGGTGGAACTCAAGGTAAATGCTGGACAAGCTGCTGCTAACCAAGATCAGTATGCTCAAAAGCTCGCAGAAGCCAACACGCAAGTTGCTTTGCTTAACGAAATGAGTCAATATATGAATCAGCCTGGAAACAGGTATGAGGCCTTGCCCTCAAGTGTGGGCTTAACTGATCAGAATGCCACTGCGCTTATCAATAAATATAATGAAATAGCAATGGAACGTAAGAGGTTGCTTCGTAGTGCTTCTGAATCTAGCCCTACGGTTATTCCGCTTACAGCTCAAATGGATGATTTGGTCAATAGCATTCGCCGTGCAATGAATCAATCGCGTAGAGGTATGGAAATACAGCGCAATGCAGTAGCCTCACAATTAAGTAAATATAGCGGTGAAGTAGGTGCTACTCCAGAACAAGAACGTATGTTGACCCAAATTGGTCGCCAGCAAGAAGTTAAGTCAGGTCTTTATTTGATGTTGCTGCAAAAGCGTGAAGAGAATTCCATTTCTCTTGCGGCTACAGCTGATAAAGGCAAACTGATTGATGAACCAGAATTTGCAGGTAAAGTTAGTCCAAAGTCAAGTCAGATTATTTTAATAGCTGTGTTGATAGGACTCTCTATCCCTGCCTTGTTCTTGTTTATTTTGCAATTTTTCCATTATCGCATTGAAGGTCACATGGATGTCGTTCGACTTACTACGTTGCCAATTATAGCTGATATTCCCGTGGCAAGTGAGTCAGCAAAAACCAAGGCTGATATTGTTGTACATGAGAATAAAAATAATTTAATGGAAGAAATATTCCGTAGCTTGCGTACAAATTTGCAGTTTATGCTGAAAGAAAATGAAAAGGTTATAGCTTTCACCTCTTCTATATCAGGCGAAGGTAAGACCTTTGCTGCTGCTAACTTAGCTGTCAGCTTTGCACTGTTAGGACGTAAAGTTATTTTGCTCGGCCTTGATATACGTAAACCACGTCTTGCAGAATTGTTTGAGCTTGATGACCATCAGCATGGAATTACCAATTTGCTTATTCAAAGTAATCCTTCTGCAGCGGATATCCAAAAGCAAATTCTTTCTTCGGGTGTTAATAATAATCTTGATTTGCTTATGGCAGGTCCAACCCCTCCTAACCCTGCAGAGTTGTTGGCCCGTAATAGTCTTGATATAATTTTCGAACAGTTGCGTATGATGTATGACTATATCATCATTGATACCGCACCGGTAGGATTGGTAACAGATACCTTGCAGATTGCTCGTGTTGCAGATGCCACAGTTGTGATGACCCGTGCTGATTATACAGCAAAAGAAAGCATTGGTTTAATTAATTCATTGGCAGATAGTAATAAAATACCAAATGTTAGTATTGTCATCAATGGTATTGACATGTCAAAGAAAAAGCATGGCTATTATTATGGTTATGGCAAGTATGCCAAGTACGGACGCTATGCACGCCTGGGTAGTAGCTATGGTCGTTATGGTAGTTATGGCCGCTACGGTAGCTATGGAGCTTATGGTTCATATGGTAACTATGGAAGTTATGGCAACTATGGTAATTATGCCGATAGTCATTATGGAGATAAAAACGATGATTCAATCAAGAAATAATGAAGATAGCAGTAGACTTTGACGGAACCATCGTTATTCATCGTTATCCAGCCATCGGAGAGGAAATTCCATTTGCAACAGAAACGTTGAAAATGCTAATCAAAGATGGCCATCAGCTTATCCTTTGGAGTGTGCGTGAAGGCACGCTCCTCCAAGAAGCAATAGACTGGTGCAAGGAGAGGGGAGTTGAGTTTTGGGCTGTGAATCGTGATTATCCTGAAGAAAAACTTGAAAATAATAACCACTACTCAAGGAAGCTCAAAGCAGATATGTTTATTGATGACCGAAATGTTGGAGGACTCTTGGAATGGGGACAGATTTACCACATGATACATGATCATTATAATCTTAAGGACCTTATACAAGAACGTATAAATCAGCAAAAATTTACGTCATCAACTATGCCGAAAAAGAAGCACTGGTGGCAATTCTAATCCTTGCAAACCATTCTGATATTATGATAACGACACGAAAGAAATATTCTAAGCCTGCCTTTGAGCAAAAATATATGGGATTAGAATTAGCTTTGTTAGCAGATAGTGGCCCTATGTCGCGAGATAAGAATATACCAATTTATGATGATGGCCTACCAGATAATACGTCTGCACACGCTCGTCATAATATCTTTTTGGAAGAAGATAATGAATAGGATAAGGCTATTTCCCCCTAAATCGGTCATTGGAAATAATAATGAATGCAGCAATAAACCTGTTGAGGAATTACCAAAATCGCATTACCACATAGCGGTAATACGTTTGCCGCTATGTGGTAATGAGCTTACCATGGGGCAGGTAATAGTCTTACCACTGCGTGGTAATTTGTCCGACACGTCAACAGGCTTGTGATTGCTTGGCCAAATTATTAGTTGCTGTAGTGTTTTTGCATGTGGCTAATACTAACAAATGGCTTCGTAAAACTAAATCAATCGTTAGAGAATAGTGGAAATATGGCCAAATTTATAAAGAATTATCTATCGTTCTTTATAAAATTATATATCTAAAGGATTTGGTTTTATATTTTTTTGTATTTACAACCTTGAATGATGTTTTGCGCCTTAAGGTAATTGATAAGAAGATTTGTAAATTCAAAATTTTTAAGTCCCCATCGAGGGGCGATAAGAAGGTCTTTGGGAGATTCACTTATAAAGCGATCTATAACGATATCTTTACGAAGACGGCTGATGTATTCTGCAATAGTTTCTATATATTCATCGATAGTGAAAATATGAAAAGGATTATTTGTGAAGTCTTTAGCAAGTTGTGTCCCCTTAATAATCTGCATTTGGTGAAGTTTTATGATGTCAACAGGAAGGGTTGATATGCAGTCTGCTTGTGCAAGTATCATTTCCTTGCTTTCACCAGGAAGTCCTAATATCATGTGTGCACCAGTGATGAGTCCTCGTTCATGTGAAAGCTTGATTGCCCTTTTGCTACATTCAAAGGTATGCCCTCGATTGACATTTATTAATGTGTCATCATAAATAGATTCAACACCATATTCTATTATGACCATTTTATATTGATTGACGGCAGACAGATAATCAAGTAAATCCTCTGATACGCAATCGGGTCTGGTACCTATGACTAAGCCAACAACATCTTCTTGTGCTAATGCTTCTTCATAAAAGGATTTTAAATGGGCGACGGGGGCATAGGTGTTGGTGTATGATTGAAAATATGCCAGATACTTCATGTTGGGATATTTTCGGAAAAAGAACTCTTTCCCTTTCTGTATTTGCTCGGTAATGCTGCTACTGCATTCTGTATATGCAGGACTGAAAGTCTTGTTGTTGCAGTAGGAGCATCCTCCTCGGCCTATTCTCCCATCGCGGTTAGGACATGAAAAACCTGCATTGATAGATATTTTTTGTATTTTGAAAGGAAACTTCTGGTTGATCCAGTGTCCAAAGTCATTGTAAACCATTTGCCGATGTTGAATTTATAAGTCATTCTTTTGCAAAAGTATCAATTTTTCCCTACCTTTGCTTGGAATATATAATAAATAACTTTGTGCATATATGAAAAGATTGATTTCTTTATCTGCAATAATCTTGTTTGCTGTTTGTCAGTTGATGGCTTTTCAAAAACTAACAATTGCGGATATTACTTCTGGCAAGTTTGCTGCTGCTATGATAAGCGAGATTCGTCCTGTGCCAAATACAGATCAGTATGCATGTGTATCTGATGATCAAACGAGGATAGACTTGTATTCTTTTAAAACAGGAAAACAAGTTCAGACATTATTTGACGTAAATAATACACAAGGGGAATCTATCAAAAAAGTTGAAGGTTATATTCTGTCGCCTGATGGAAGCAAGTTGTTGATTCAGACCGGGACAAAGAAAATCTATCGGCGATCATTTACCGCAGAATATTATATATACACAATTAGAAGTCGAAAACTAGAACGTTTGTCAGTAAATGGTCCCCAGCAATCGCCTGTTTGGTCGCCCGACGGGCATAAGATTGCGTTTGTGCGAGCCAATAATATCTATCTTGTGAAGTTGCTTTATGATAATGCAGAATCACAGGTGACGAAGGATGGTAAGCTTAATGAAATTATTAATGGAATTCCTGATTGGGTAAATGAGGAAGAACTATCTACTAGCTCATCGATGGTGTTTAATGCAGATGGAACGATGATTTGTTGGATAAAATATGATGAACGTGCAGTAAAAGAGTATTCATTGCAGCTGTTTAAGGGTTCACATCCTACCCATAAAGAGTTTGATAACTACCCAGGATTTTATTCGTATAAATACCCTAAGGCTGGTGAAGTCAACGCTCAAGTGTCAGCTTGGGCTTATGATATTCAATCGCATAAAACAACTCGTCTGCAAGTTCCATTAGATAAGGATAGCTATATGCCACGAATCAAGGCTACGTCAGAACCTAATAAAATTCTTGTTTTTACGTTAAATAGGCTTCAAGATAATTTAACTTTATATTCTGTAAATCCCCGTACAACTTTATCTCAGCTCCTTATCAATGAAAAAGCGGATAAGTATGTGAAGGAAGAATCAATAGAAGGTGTGATTGTTGCGCAAAACAGCATTATCTTACCGAGTGATCGCGATGGATTTATGCATCTTTTTGAATATAGTATGAATGGAACGTTGAAGCGTAAGATAGGAGATGGTAAATTTGATATAACCAAAGTCTATGGATATGATGAGAAAACAGGAGACATTTATTATCAAGCTGCTGCATTAAATAGTCATGACAGGCAGGTTTATGTAGCTCATAAAAATGGAAAGGTAGAACGAATTACTCGCCAAGAGGGATGGAATGATGCGATTTTCTCAGGTAACTTCCAGTTTTTTGTTAATACTTGGAGCGATTATAATACGCCATATCGTTATGCAATTCTTACTAATTATGGAAAAGAAATTGTTGGGTTGGAGTCAAATGAATCATTGAAAAAGACAATTTTTGAGTATGGCTTTTCTAAGCGGGAACCTTTTTCTTTCACTTCTAAAGAGGGGATAACGTTAGATGGATGGATGGTGAAACCTTTAGATTTTGATAAGAATAGACGATACCCTGTGGTTTTGTTTCAGTATAGTGGTCCTGGTTCACAGCAAGTGAAGAATAGCTGGAGTGCAGGAAGTATGGGGCAAGGCGGTGCGTTTGATTCATTTTTAGCTCAGCAAGGATTTATTGTCGTCTGTGTTGATGGTCGTGGAACCGGTGGCCGTGGGTCAGAGTTTGAGAAATGTACCTACCTGCGTTTGGGTTTACTTGAGGCTAAAGACCAAATTGAAACAGCTCAATGGCTGAGTACATTGCCTTATGTTAATGCTTCTTCTATAGGAATCTGGGGGTGGAGCTTTGGAGGTTTTAATACACTGATGAGCATGAGTGATGGAAGTGCTCTGTTTAAGGCCGGAGTTGCTATCGCCGCGCCAACAAATTGGAAGTTTTATGATACTATTTACACAGAGCGATATATGCGTACCCCGAAGGAAAATCCTAAAGGGTATGAGGATAATCCTATCCAACGAGCCGATAAATTATTTGGTGCATTATTGCTCTGTCATGGTGTAGCTGATGACAATGTCCATCCTCAAAATACTTTTGAGTATGCAGAAGCTCTAGTTCAAGCTGATAAAGATTTTAGAGAAATATATTATACAAATCGCAATCATAGTATTTATGGGGGAAATACTCGTAATCACTTGTTGCGACAAATAAGCAACTTCTTTATAGAACAACTCAAGAAATAATTTAATTTATTGTATAGAAAATTAGATGTGTAATGAAAATAAAATCTGGTTTTAAACTTTTGACAGTGTGTGGAGAACACATGGTGATTTCCGAAGGAGTCGAGAATATTAATTTCGATAGTATAATAAGTATGAATGACTCTGCTGCCTACCTTTGGCAGCATGCCGAAGCCTCTTCTTCATTTACTGTCGATAATCTTATTGATTGGATGTTAGAAGAATATGATGTAGAACGTTCTGTAGCCACAAAAGATTGTAAGGAAATTGCTAATCAATGGGAGGCGGCAGGGCTTGTTGAAGCCGATTAAAAAATGTTGAATAATCTGTGATGAGAAATTAATTTTTCTCCTATTTTCAGTTTGACACGATAGCAGAATAATAATGGTCTTCTGATAGGGAAGAGGCTTGTCCATATTTTGGAAAGCAAACGCCATTTTATGCTCTGAGTAGAGATCATTTGGCTTTTACCCTTGCGATAGAAGCCTATCGCAATAGCCTTGATATCTGTAATCAAGCAATTTTCGCACAAAAGATTTCCGTCTCCTCTTAATGTAACCTGGTTATTCTTGATTGAAATGATTCTATGGACAACATACTTCGTTTCTGTTAATTGGGCCAAAACAACATCGCCTACGGAGTATGTTTCTGATTGTTTGAATACACCAACATCGCGCTTGTTTTCTAGAAAAGGCCGCATACTATATCCGGTTAGTCGAAGGGAAACTTGCTTACCTTTCATTAAATATTTGATTACTTCAGGAAGCAAAAACGCATTTTCGATAGTGACTATTTTGAGTTTGCAACCGTTTTGCTGCATAGAAGTGCTGATTCTTTATCAGGTAAACAATGGAGGATGTAATGTGGAACAGATTCTGTAATTAATTTAATCGTTTCACAAATTTTTTCATAAATATCTTTGTCCCATTTCATAGAAGAGCAAGCGCTCAGCAATGAAATAAATGCTTCGATGGGTCTAACTTGTTCTATTGTGTTAGATGTTGCCCTGTCAATTCTAATAATGGCTCCTAGTTTTGCTTTAACTTGTCTATAACAGGGAGTCTTGCCGCTCCATGGGCTCCCAAAAGCGTAGACTACACCATCAATAATTCGCAGTACTGGATTGTCATCATTCATTAAATCACAATTGGGCACATTTTGAATCCAATTATTGGCTTGGGTGCTTTTGCCTGTACCACTATCTGCTATAAATGCATAACCTTGTAAGTTATGTCTTACTAATGCCGCGTGAACGAGTAATGTTTTATGTAGGCTGCTTGCAAAAGCGTATGTCAACATTAATGCATTGTTGAGGCCAAGTTTCTGATTGATAGAATCTCCATAAAGACTACATTGGCATTGACTAAAAGAGCTATTTGTGTGAAGAAGACAACATTTTTCCTCTTGAAAGTTACTAATTAAGAATTGATAACCACCTTCATGGCGTTGATCTACAATGATAATGCAATTTCCCGTGTTAACAGTCTTAATTCTTGTAATGGAATCATCAGGGAGTGGGGAGAGTGTGTTGGTAGACTGAATGTTGAATAGCAATTCCTCGTCATTGACAGGGGATGTCCTAAAAGGCATGAAGGAATGTAAAAAATATTCTTTTTGCGTTGTGTCTTCGCCAAAATCTAATTTGATATAGTGCTCTGCGATTTTGTAAAAATAGTTCACTTTTGCTTGTTCTTTTTATTGTTCTTCTTTTGGGGTACTTGTTGTTCTATTCCATTCTCGCTTTCTTCATCTTCAGGTGTTATCGCTTTATATATGAAATCAGAATTAGGTAGGTGTTTGATAATATAATTCTGTTTCTTTGATGTCTGATAACGCTTCTTTAAGGCAAGATACTTTTTTTCAATATCTTTGCGCTTGAGGGAAAAGAACGTTGCGCATGTTGGAGTTTTAAGACCTTGATCTTTTAAATAGTCCCTTAATTGGTAAGAATAGTTTTCTTTACTATATAGGAAATTGCTCTTTAAGTCAATCCAAACAGAGTCAACTTCTTGTATGCTTGTAAAATAAATGGTGGAATCATTAAATGATGTCGCAAAGCCAAAAAGAAATCCTTTTGTAGCTATATGTTTAGCATTGGCGGAGAGACCGCAAGTTAATAATAGTACTGCTAAACAAACTCCTTTTAGTTTCATAATTTTGTTATTATCAATAGTTGGTATTCTATCCTCCAAGATAGGATTTTAACATTTTATTTTGGGTATTATGCCGTAAACGGCGAATAGCTTTTTCTTTTATTTGTCTAACTCTTTCTCTTGTGAGTTCGTATTTGTCGCCAATCTCTTCTAAAGTCATTTCGGGCATGCCTATACCAAAGAAAGCCTCTATGATTTTTCGTTCTCTCTCATGCAAGAGATTTAGAGCTCTTCCTATTTCTTCTCTTAGTGATTCTATCACAAGGTCGTTGTCTGCAGATGGGGTGTCAATATTTGGTAAAATATCAAGTAACCCATTCTCTTCACCATCTGCAAAGGGTGCATCAACCGAGATATGCCGGCCATTCACCTTTAGTGCCTCTTCTATTTTATCTTCTGGCAAATCTATTCTGTCTGCAATTTCATCAATATTTGGACGGCGTTCATTCTCCTGCTCAAATTTACTAAGCATTCTATTGATCTTGTTCACCGAGCCAACTTGATTGAGTGGTAGTCTGACAATACGACTTTGCTCAGCAATGGCCTGTAGGATACTTTGCCGAATCCACCATACTGCATAGGAAATGAATTTAAAACCTCTTGTTTCATCAAATTTCTCTGCGGCCTTAATCAATCCCACATTACCTTCATTAATCAAATCGGGTAGGCTGAGACCTTGATTTTGATATTGCTTCGCAACGGAAACCACAAATCTGAGATTGGCTTTTGTAAGCTTTTCCAGAGCCTTTCGGTCCCCTTTCTTTATACGTTGTGCCAATTCTACTTCTTCTTCCACAGTAATTAACTCTTCGTGGCCAATTTCCTGTAGATACTTATCAAGAGATGCACTCTCTCGATTCGTAATAGATTTTGTGATTTTCAGTTGTCTCATTAAGTGTTAAAATTGGATGCGTAATTGCAAATTTAGTACATTATTTTTTTTTTACCAATATTTTTGATAGTTATTTACATTTTTAATAAGAAAAGGTTGCATAATTTATGCTTTTGCGCCATAAATTATGCAACCTGAAAGTATTAAAGCTCTGCAGAAATATTTATTCGCTAACTTTTACAACTTTGTAATCTTGTTTACCCGTAGGCCACATCCCCTTGATAATCAGCACAGGGTCTTTACTTGTTGAAGCGGCCTTTACTGCTTCTTGTAAGTCTGTGATTGTTTTTATGGGGTTATCGTTAGCATACATAATAATAAATCCAGAACTTATTCCACCATCCTTGATAGCACCTTTTTCAACTTTGGTGACCTCTAATCCAAAGGTGATGTCCAACTGCTCTTTCATTTCCTTGCTTACGGGTTTAAAGCTTGCCCCAAGTACATCTAAGTCAGCTGTCTTTACAAGTTTAGTATTACCTTGGGCGTTTTTAAGTGTAACAATCTTCGACTTCTTCACCTTATTATGAAGGTATGTAATTGTTATTTTGTCGCCAGGCCGTTTCTTGGACAGATATTCTTGAAGTTCGGATATTTTGGTGATCCTCTTGTCATCAACATTGACAATTACATCTCCCTTTTGAACTCCGGCACTTGCTGCCGAACTACCGTCTTCTACACTGTCAACATAGACACCTTCGTTGGTGCCCAAATCTGCTTCTTTATTATTTTCTTTTTGGTTGTTGATGTAGTCAAGCACGTCACCACCTCTGATTCCAAGGACAGCTCTTTGCACGGTACCATATTCTTTTAAGTCTGACACAACCTTATTCATAATTGTAGTTGGAATTGCAAAGCCATAGCCGCTGTAGGAACCTGTCTGCGAGTAAAGCATTGTGTTGATGCCTACCAGTTCCCCTTTGGTATTTACTAAGGCACCCCCCGAGTTTCCAGGGTTGATAGCAGCATCTGTTTGGATGAAACTGGCTACGCTTGGTCCTTCTTCTCTACCGCTGAGCGATCTGGCTTTTGCACTCACAATACCAGCTGTTACGGTCGAGCTTAAGTTGTATGGGTTACCTACAGCAAGTACCCATTCGCCAACTTTCAGCTTATCGCTGTCGCCAATTGGAAGGGTAGAGAGGTTTTTGGCATTGATCTTAATTACTGCCAAGTCGGTAGTTGGGTCTGTTCCTATAATTCTTGCGGAGTATTCACGGTTATCATTTAGTGTTACGGTCAGTTCGTCTGCTCCGTTTACAACATGATTGTTGGTAACGATATAGCCATCCTGGCTGATAATGACACCGCTTCCGGTTGCTTCCCGCTTAGGAGTTTGTACTCTGCGTTTTTGTGTACCGCCATTACCTTGATTGGGATTCCCAAAGAAACCAAAAGGACCAAAGAAATCATCAAATGGATCACGTTGCACGTCTACTGTCTGAATTTTTGAGTTCTGTACATACTTAATATGAACAACAGCAGGCAGTGCCTTATCTGTTGCATAAGTTAAGTCGACAGGCTGTCCCATGGCTGAAGATTCTGCGTTTCTTGCAGCGTTCACTCTCATGAAGCTGCCTGCTGAAAATGCCAGTGCTGTAACACACATAGCTGTTAAAATCAAATTAGAATGCTTTTTCATAATGCGTTTTATTTCTAATGTTACTATTTTATCGTTATTATAAAACTCATGCAAAATGTTAAATGTCGACATGTTGTTTTGTTATTTGGTTGCAAATATATATATATTGCGCTGGTATAAATCTGAATTACGTTAATTATTATTCCAATTTAACAGTAGTGTTAATCTCCTTAACTGCTATTAATTGCTGGTCAGTCATTTTTCACAATTATTTCATAGCGAGTTCCTGAGTTAAAAAACGGGAGGTGTATCCCTTCTTTGATTTTGCCATATTTTCAGGCGTTCCTTCAAAAATGATATTTCCGCCATTCCGGCCTCCTTCCGGACCTATATCAATGATGTGGTCTGCCAATTTGATGACATCCAAGTTATGTTCTATGATGATAACGGTATTGCCACGATCTACTAAAGTTTGAAGAACATCCATTAAAATTCGAATATCTTCAAAATGCAACCCGGTCGTTGGCTCATCAAGAATATACAGAGTTTTGCCTGTGTCTCGCTTAGATAGTTCCGTTGCCAGCTTTACGCGCTGGCTTTCACCACCGGAAAGCGTAGTCGAACTTTGCCCCAACTTGATATAGCCCAAACCAACTTCCTGCAATGTCTTTATTTTATTAAGAATGTTGGGGACATTTTCGAAAAATTCGACCGCCTGATTGATGGTCATGTCCAAGATATCGGCAATACTTTTGCCCTTATATCTCACCTCAAGTGTCTCGCGGTTGTACCGCTTTCCGTGACAAACCTCGCATGGGACCAATACGTTTGGCAGAAAATTCATCTCAATACTTCGATAACCATTGCCGCCACAGGTTTCACATCGTCCACCTTTCACGTTGAAAGAGAATCTTCCGGGCTTATAGCCTCTTATCTTGGCCTCGGGCAAGTTTACAAATAACGACCTAATATCACCGAACACCCCTGTATAGGTTGCGGGATTACTCCGCGGTGTCCTTCCTATAGGACTTTGGTCGACATTTACAATCTTGTCGATATTTTCTATACCTTTAATTGTGTCATACGCCATTGGTTTTTTAAGAGAACGATAGAAGTGTTTAGAAAGGATGGGCTGTAGTGTCTCATTAATCAAAGTCGATTTGCCCGAGCCCGATACTCCGGTAATGACAATCAATTCACCTAATGGGAACGTTACGTCCACATTTTTGAGATTATTTCCCCGTGCATTGTGTATTTCAATGCTTTTGCCATTACCCGTTCTTCTGTCTGTCGGTACTTTAATTTCTTGTTTCCCATTTAGATATTGTGCGGTAATCGTCTGTGTCTTGAGCATTTCTTCGGGAGTTCCTTGGAACACAACCTGTCCGCCTTTGCGTCCGGCTTTCGGTCCGATGTCGATAATCCAGTCTGCCGCCAGCATCATGTCTTTATCGTGTTCAACGACAATGACGGTATTACCTAAGTCTCTAAGTTCTTTTAGTGATTGTATCAGTCGTTCGTTGTCACGTTGGTGCAGGCCGATACTCGGCTCATCGAGGATATACAGAACATTGACAAGTTGGCTGCCAATCTGAGTTGCCAAGCGTATACGTTGGCTCTCGCCACCTGAGAGTGATGCACTGGGTCTGTTGAGGCTCAGATAATCCAATCCAACATCCAGCAGGAAAGTAATCCGTGTTCGGATTTCCTTGATAATTTCTTCCGCAATGGTCTTTTGTTGCGGATCCAGATGTTCTTCAACATGATCTGTCCAAACTTTCAAGTCAAGGATATCAAGACCGGCTACATCCGCGATGTTCTTCTCCCATATTTTGTATGAAAGCGCTTCCTTGTTCAGCCGTTGTCCATGACATTCCGGACATTCTGCCACAGCTAAGAACTGGT
>CAUURC010000052.1:0-20354 GCA_963547405.1 uncultured Prevotella sp. | reverse complement strand
CGTGGAATCCAGCCCCGTGAGGTCTATGGCAAGCCCACTCCCGTCAGCTTCGAGGGCCACACCTTCATGGGTGTGGAGCGTCCCAATAGCTATTTGCGCTACTGTTATGGCGACTACATGACGCCGCCCAAGCAAATGCCACCGCAAAACTTCCGCTATTTAGACATGAAACAGCCTTATGAGGAATACATCAAGGAGCATTCCGGCAAATAATTACCCCCCTCTGGTTGTCCCAATCTCTTCATTTTCGTGTTTGTAAGCGACATGGCGTGAGCCGAAGGGGCGTGATTTATCACGTTCCTCTCACACATAAAAACCCTGCAACACATGATTTATTTCTTTTTCTCTTATAAACAGAGAGGCTATAATACATGATTCCTCCCCTTTCGTTGTAATATTTGTTTGTTTATGTTCATCGTATCAAATTATTGGGGTAATCATAAATGCCTGTTTTGTCTATGCGGAACGTGATAAATCACGCCCCTACGCTGGCGCATGGCGACTCGTTGACATTTACTAATGTATTTTTTTTCGTGTTTAGATATGGGATGGCGTGAGCCGTAGGGGCGTGATTTATCACGTTCCTCTCACACATAAAAACCCTGCAACACATGATTTATTTCTTTTTCTCTTATAAACAGAGAGGCTATAATACATGATTCCTCCCCTTTCGTTGTAATATTTGTTTGTTTATGTTCATCGTATCAAATTGTTGGGGTAATCATAAATGCCTGTTTTGTTTATGCGGAACGTGATAAATCACGCCTCATACGACTGGCGCATGGCACAAAAAAACGTAAAGAATCAGTCACAAAAACGGGTTCTGAAAATGCTTCAGATAGAGAGAAAAACAGAGATAAAACGGTGGTTTTTACCCTTGCGAGTGGTTGTTTTTCGCTTTTTCGGAGGTCAAAGCATAGCTTTTAGGTTGTGAAAGCAGCCTTTTTACACGCCGAAAGCAGCCCTTTTAGCTTGTAAAAGCATCACGATTACAAGCTAAAAGGGCTGCTTTCAGGTGTTTTTTCCAGTGCTTCGGGCGGTTTTTAACGCATAAGAAGCGGGCAGTTTCACGCAAACGACTGATTATCAGTAACTTATTCGTTTCGCACCAACTGCTCAAATGCTTGGCTTATTTGCGACCAAAAAAATCTTGAAGCAAAATAAACGAGCGGTTTGTACGAATTTTTCACAAGGAAATATGCTTTTTTAAAGAGTGAAATTCGCAAGGATTCTTACTCGCGCAGGGAAGCTATTGTTGGTTGCCTAATGTTGTATTGTTCTTGTAGAGTTGCTTCAGCGGCAGGAATAATTGTTCCAACAGGCGCGTATCTTCTGTGATAATTTTAGCGTTGGCCGTCATTTCCATCGATAGCGGAAGCTGCTTGCCATAGGTTGTGCGCAGTCCGTTGGGGAATGTCACTTCCACGACATACTTGTTATCGCTGTTGGGAATGAGCGAGATACGCTGAACACGGCCTTTCACCATGCCGAATTCGTTTTCGGGAAAGTTGTTGAAATATACATTCACTTGCTGTCCTTTCTTGACACGGCCTGCGCCATCGGCCGCCATCTGCAACTTGCCCACCAGTTGGGGGTTGCGCTTAGACACTACGCTGAACACTGTTTTTCCGCTCTCTACATTCTGATTGGCCGCCCATACGTTCGTGAAGGTGACATATCCGTTGGTGGGACTGATAATCATATAGGTCAGTTTCCATGTCGATATGGCGCTCGACAGCTGTTCGATGGCGGTCCGCAGGTCGATGGTCAGGTTGCTGAGCTTCTCTGTATAGGTCTGTTGCAGTTCCATGATGTTGGCTGCCAGTTCCAGTTGTTGTGATGAATTGTCCATGACAGAGGCTTCGGCGGCTTTGATACTGAGTTCGTTCTGTACGAGCTGCAATTTGGTCTGCTCGTACTCTTGTGCCGAAATCAGTTCTTTTTCATAGAGTGTCTTGTTGCGCAGAAGTGCCTTACGCTGCAGCTCGTACTGCTGTGCGGCCAACTTTTTTTGCAGTTTGACGTTTGCTCCTTTCGAGCGTGTGACCGAATTGAGCTGCTTCTGGGCGGCGATCTTTTTCTGATAGATGCCGAGCTGGATGAACTGGTTGTAGCTGTCGAGTTTGAGCAGCAGTGCGGAGTAGTTACTCTGCAGTCCGCCCAGTTCGAGGGAAGTCTTAGGCAGAAAGAACACGCGCTGTTCGTCTATGGCCGTGCGTAGCTGGGCGAGAAGTTTCTCTACGGTGTATACGTCTTCCGTCGAAGCCGGGTTCTCAATGACTGCCAGTCGGGTGTTTTTCTTCACCTCCTGTCCGTCTTTGACAAAAACCTGCTTGATACTTCCGCTTGCCTTGGCGGTAATATTGGCCGGGGGATCGAGCGAAGTGAGTGTCAGCGTGCCCCGAACGGTCTGTGGATACTTGAAAAGCCAGGCGCCGACCAACAGCAGTGTTACAAATGCGGCAACGATGTAGAGTCCTTTTCGGAGCATCCACGTGGGTTGCTGACCAAGAATATCCTGCACGTCTTCTGCGTGCAAATCGATGTGTTCCAGTTCTTCTGCCATGAATAGGATTGTTGATGTATAGCTTGGGAATAATTAATTACCCAGCTCCAGTTGGTTCTTAATGAGTGAATAGTAATGTCCGCGAATCGTCAGCAGCTCTTCGTGAGTGCCCTGTTCGACGATTCGTCCCTGATCGAGTACGATGATGTTGTCGGCATTCTGTACGGTGCTCAGTCGGTGGGCAACGACAATCATGGTCTTCTTATGACGCAGTGCGGCCAGATTGTCCATGATAACCTTCTCGTTGGTAGCGTCCAAGGAGTTGGTTGCCTCGTCGAAAAACAGGTAGTCGGGGTCTTTGTATATGGCTCTCGCGATCAGCAGGCGTTGCTTCTGGCCCTGACTGAGCCCCTTTCCTTCCATACCGATCTTAGTGTAGTACGACAAAGGCAGGTTGTCGATATACGACTTGATGTTGGCTGTGGTGACAGCCGTGCGCAGTCTTTCCCGGTCTACCTCTTCCTTGCCGACGGCGATGTTGCCCACGATGGTGTCCGAGAAGATGAATCCTTCCTGCATCACTACGCCAACCTTGCTTCGCCAGAAGCGGCTGTTGATGTTGTTGAGGGGTGTCTTGCCGATGAGGATATTGCCTTTGTTGAGCGGATAGAAGCCCAGAATGAGTTTGACAAGGGTCGTTTTGCCACTGCCACTGGCCCCTACGATGGCCGTGGTCTTGTTTTGAGGTATCTCGACATTGATGTCGGACAGCGCGTAGTCGCGGTCGGCACCGTCGTAGCTGAACCACAGATGGCGAATGCTGATGGCATGATCGTCGGGGAGGGTGTTGAGCTGCACGTCGGTATTCTGGTCTTCGTCCTCTCTGTTGTTGATTTCGCCCAGGCGGTCAAGACTGATTTTGGCGTCCTGAAACGACTGTATGAAACCGATAAACTGCGAGATTGGCGATGTCAGCTGGCCGATGATGTAACTGATAGACATGAGCATACCGAGGGTCATGCTGCCATTCACCACATCGCGGGCGGCGAGATAACTGATGAACAGCGTCGTAGACTGGCTGAAGAACGACGAGCCTATCTGCTGGTATTGGCCCAAGGCCAGGCCTTTCATGCTGATTTTGAACAGCTTTATCTGTATGCGTTCCCATTTCCAGCGTTTCTGTCGTTCGCTGTTGCTG
This sequence comes from uncultured Prevotella sp., assembly GCA_963547405.1. Lineage (GTDB taxonomy): Bacteria > Bacteroidota > Bacteroidia > Bacteroidales > Bacteroidaceae > Prevotella. The sequence goes on along the minus strand of CAUURC010000052.1, from coordinate 16,650 downwards.
AGTTTGATTTCCTGCATACCCGTCACGATTTCCACCACGTTGCTCTGTTCTGATGAGGCTTGGATAAAGCGGCGGGTATCGAGTTCGCGGCGATACCTCAGGAATGCTACGATCCACAGCACGTAAAGGGCGTGGCCCAGCAGGAAAATGCCGAGAATCGTCATGCTGTAATAGCCTAAAACAAAGCTGAAGATAATGAAATTACCGAAGGAGAAGAATACGTTCAACGATGAACCGGTCAGAAATCTCTGAATGCGATCGTTGTCGTCGATGCGTTGCAGAATGTCGCCCACCATCTTCGTGTCGAAGTATTTCATGGGCAGACGCATCAGTTTGGCCAGAAAGTCGGATACGAGCGAGATGTTGATGCGAGTGGTGGTGTGCAGGATAATCCAGCTGCGCAGGAATTCTACGCCCAACTGGGTGAAGAACAGCACGAACTGGGCGATGAGAATCAGCGTAATGAGGCTTAGATTCTGGTTTTCCACACCGCTGTCGATCATGGTCTGCGAGAGGAAAGGGAATATTAATTGCAGAATGGAGATGAGCAATGTGCCCAGTGCCATTTGTAGGAGTTGTGCTTTGTGGGGCGTGAGATAGCGGAAAAAGAAGCTCAGTCCCAATCGCTGCTTCTTCTTTTCGTCTCTGTCGATCGTCTCGTCAAACTCGTAAAAGCGGGGCGATGGCTCCATCAGCAGTGCCGTTCCCATCTTCTTCTCTCCTTCCTGCGTGCTGATCCAGCATGCTTCAAAGTCTTCTTGGGTGAGCGTAGTCTTGCCCGTGGCGGGGTCGGAGATATAGAAAAGGTAGTTGTCTTTCTGCTTGTTTCTTTTCCATGGGAGCAAGTCCCACCCGCTGCGTTGCTTCTTGATGCGGTAGCACACCACGAAATGGTTCTGGTTCCAATGCAGAATACAAGGCATCAGCGCATCTTCAGTCAGCTGCTGCGTCGTGATGCGCACACCTTGGGTACGCATGCCGATGTATTCGGCCGCGTCGCTGATGCCTAACATCGACACACCTTCGCGTGTCATAAAGCACTGTTCACGCAATACCTGCTGCGAATGATTCCGTCCGTAATACTTGGCAATCATGCGCAGGCAGGAAGGGCCACAGTCCATCGCGTCGAGTTGTTGATAGTGTGGGAATGGTTTTATACTCATGAAATAATATTATTTGACCAGACAAAGATTGTTTCGCTTCATGGCATATTCGTAAGTAGAGGGCGATGGACAGATGTATTGCAGAGTACACGTTGAGCAAGGAGCACCGTCGCGGATGGTGCGCCAGGCCGTATTGGCTTCCATCTCACACTGAATAAGGTCGATCATGGACTGTTCTGCTACATTGCCGATTGCGTCGCGGCCGAGAGCGGCGTGCACCTGACCGTCGGGCAGGATGATGAATTTACCGAAGAAATGATGGTTCATCTTCTGTCGTGAGAAGATTTTGCGGAGCGATATGACTTCCTCCGTCAGAATCTCGGTCTTGTCTTGCATGACGAGTTCACGGAAGAATTCTTCGTTATGGCCTGTGTAGAAAGGATGAATGGTATAATGGCGCAGCCCGAGCGACGAAATGAGTTCGCTGGCCTGTATGTAATCTTCTTCTGATGTGAGGATAAAGTGGAACTGGGTTTTTGCCGCATGGAGCCACGGCATGAAAAGTTCTTGGCGGGTGGGGAATGTGACGATGACGTCGCGGAAGAAAGAATCCCCTACCCCATGCGTGTTCCAGTTGTCTAAGTGATTGAACAGGTGCAGTTCTCCTTGGAAATAATCAAACAGGTGTTCCAGTTTGTCCAAGGCACTGTATTGCATGATGTCGCCACCAAAGAAGTTGATGCGGAGCAGCGGCATCCGACGGGTTTGCTCTATGATGCGTTCCAATAATGCCACGGACATTTCCTGCCGTTGTTCCGTCTTGCGACAACAGGGCAGTTGCAGCGCGTAGCTGTCGCAGTGAGGGCAATTTCCTTGACACGTGGTGTTCAGATGGATGTCGAGTTCCCACAGATATGTATTCAGATGACCGCCTATATCAAAGGAGTCGAGCTTCTTAATGCGTTCCCATTCCTGTTGAAGATTCAGTATGGGCATGAGCTGAATGGGCTTCTTCGGATGGTCTGATAGCGAAACGAGTCGCCCCATCTGTTTGTCTAAAAACTCCTGTACGATACCTTCGACGGCCTGATAGCTCGGGCTGTCTGTCGTAATGAGGATAGCTCCGAGGTTTTCTTCGCGGTGCATCTCCTGTAGCATTTTAATGAAAATATGGTCGGTAGTGTCGATGTAAGCCCCTGTCTTGGTGTTATAGATGAGGGCCTCATCTGCCTTGATATTGCAATAAGTGTGGGGAAGAATATATAGCCAGTAGGCTGTTTTAGGGTTTATCATCATGATAATGGTTTATTCCAAAACAAAGTCTCTCATAATCTGGTAATACGCGGTTGGATTTTCGCGTAGGTATTGGTAGGAAAAATCGGTGTAGCCTTTGAACTTTTCGGCTGAATATTTGTTGGTACAGGTGGCTGCGCCGGCCAGATCCTTTAAGTTGAAGATACACTGGTTGCATCGGTCGGCAATCTTGCAGCCGCCACATTGGCGCACAACCTTGCCGAGCAAATGGTTGTAGATATCAACAATTTCGTCGGGATCGATGTGCGTTTCAGTGTCGTTCACCCATCCTAAAGGAAAAAGTTGGCCGATATGTTCGCAGGGAAGAATCTTTCCGTTGACCGTGACAAACAACCCTTTGCTGAACGGAATGCAGGTACCTGTGGGTATAGACTTGGGTTGTTTGCCGAATTTCAGTTCAAAATAGTCCTTGTAAACGAAGCCGCTATACTCAAACACGTATTCGCTTACTTGTTGCAATGCCGGCGAATCGAGCTCCATGGCCCGGTCTATCTCCAACGCTTTCACCGACTCGCTCAAGCTGTCATACAGGTCGCGCTGCATTCGGGCAAAGGCTTCTTTGTTCTCTGGTGTCACGCCCACATCGTTCATCTCGGTGATACTGGGCACCTTGCCGTAAGTTTCCCGGATATAATTGTAGGTTTCCTCTACCGAGTTGCGGTCGTGAAGTACGGAATTGAAGTTGACCAATTCGTCGAAATAGTCGGGGTAGCGTTCTCGTAGTAAATCAATATTGCGGGTCAGTTGGTCAAAGATGGGCTTGCCGGCCTTGTTCACGCGGTAGGAATTGCCCTGTTCGTTGCCGTCGAGACTGATGAGTAGTTTCACTCGGTGACGGGCAAGGAAGTCCATATAGCGTGGCAGAAAGATTCCGTTGGTCGTCATGGAATAACTGAAGCGACGGCGGGGAATGGTGAGCGAATCGATATAGTTTACAATTTCCTCGACGACGGGCATGTTAAGCAGTGGCTCACCACCGAAAAAGCCTACGTTGACCGTCTTTTCTGTTGTCATGTTGTAGTCTGACGCCCATAGTGTTGCCAGATAGTCTATCAGTCGTTTAGCGGTGCCCGGCGACAGGTTCTTGTTTGTCCGCTCATCGTAATTGCCATAAAGTTTACCATAAGCGCAGTATTCGCATTGAAGATTGCAAGCATCCGTCACCTCAAAAGTTAGTTTGTTGAGGTTGGCCAGGCTTGTCTTTACAATGTCTGCGGTGATGTAACCCTTATTCATATTATTATTTTATATGACAATAAGAGCAGGATTGAGATTGTGCCCCATCCTGCTCCGTATATGTTTGTGCTATGGCTTTTCCATATTTTCAGAAAAGGAAAAACCACATATACCGAATTTTAGTTTCCGTTTTTTTTAATCAAGGTGCAAGTTAGTAAACAACGTACTCATGCTCATCACCAGCGATTAAAGTTTGCATGGTATATACATTATCCCTTAAGGTTTGTTTGCCTTGGGCAATATTTGCTTTACGATTTGCCGAAGTGCTTGCACCACCTCGATTTTTATATATACAGCCACATGTGATTCCAGTAAAAATTATTGTTACTGTTTTCCAACCACCAGCAATGTCGTTCATTTCTGCTTCATTTAACGTTGAAGCTTCGAGTTTACTCAAAGATAATTTCTTTAGTGCCATAACTTTAGTATTAAGTTAATTAAATAATATTGTTTGGCAAATGTATATAAAATATAGAGAACTGACAAAGTAACAAAAGTTTTGTTATGTATCTTTAACACAAAGATGGGATTACTTCCATCGCATCACTACGCAGATGGTGTTCTGCCGCAGATAGTTTTCGTTCATGTAAATGAGGCCGCCGAAGGGATTATTGGTGCCCCATGAGTTTTTGGCTACGTAGAGTTTGCGACCCTTGCGATTGCGAACGATGCCGATGAGGGCCATGCAATGGTCATCGGTAGTTTGTCGTTGCTCGAAGAGGTGCTGGCGTAGCGTCTGGCTGATGTGCAACCGTGGATTGATGAAAGCCTTGCCTTGGGCAAAGGAAAAGCCATCGTTGGAGATGTCGCCCTCCCAACATACGGGGTGGCCGTTGCGCAGGGAGCGATCGATTCGGTTGATGAGCGTGTCGAGCGGCAGGTTGAGAAAGACGTCGCCCATGCGGTTGTCGGGCAGTTCAAGGGCTATTGGGCGACCGAAAGGATGATGGGTGAAGCTGGTCAAGGCTTGGTATTCGTCGGCCCGACACACGCTATTGGCAAACGATTGGGGCGTGTACGTGGCACCGAGCATATAGACTTGGTCGGTCGGCATGACGCCAACAGACTCATCGAGCAGGTTGTCGACCCGCTGTTGTAGCTGCGACAGGCTCGTGACATGGCGTGCCATCTGTTGTAGTTTGCGCTCCAGCACGTTGTAATTGGCTCGTGGGCGGCGTTCGGGATAGCTGTCGTAGGGCATGGCCCCATAGGTTTGCAGCAGTCGGATGAGCATGGGGGCCGTTCCGCGTAGCGTGATGGCCGGGCGTCCGTGCCCTAAATAATGGCTGCGAGCCTGTTGCGCGAGGTACAGACGGGCGATGTAGTCGGGCGAAAGATGGATGGAGTCGCCCTGCATCAGGCGTTCGGACTCGATGGTAGCCAGCATTGCGTAGACCCAACACAGCGCGCTCTGTCCCTGATCCTTCACGGGCGTGGTCTTCAGCATGACCTCTGGTGTGAACCGAGGCTGCCGATGGGCCTCTGCCCTACCCTGTTTTGGGGCTGGATGACCGCAGCCGATGGTGAGAAAAACCACCACTCCACAGCCCATCCGAAGCAAAGACGCTCGGTAAGAAAGCCGGTATCGTCTATGTTTTAATATCCTCATGTTAGCCTCCATGATTGCTTTTTAATCGTGTTTTTCGTCAATCGCCCCACTCCTCGGGCGAAACAAGCGTGGTCGTATAACCCATTCGCTTCAGCTGAATGGCCATTCCCATGAGGTAGAGTTGGTGCAGGCAGGCCACGTAGGCACGAAAGGCTTCGGGCGTTCCGGGCTCTAACGGCTGGTGGCGCAGCAGGTTGTAGACGCGCGAGGCGCAGTCGCCGGTCAGCCGTTCCAATGCCGTGAAGTCGTCGCCTTTGAGCAGCAGCACCTCCTGACGCACGTATTCGTCCATCAGATCGTAGCCCCGCTTGTCGCGCAGGTAACTGTAGAGGTCGTCTATCTTACCATAGATTTCCCATTCCGTGTCCCACAGCTTGGCCAATGCCATGCCCACGTACATCATCCAACCCAGCGACACCACGGGATAGTTCTGAAACTCGCGCACGCCATCTTGCAGATAAGCCTCTCCTATCTTGGGCCACAGTTCCTCAATATCGGGACATTCGGGCATGCGATGGTCTATTTCGTCTTTCGCCTGCAAGTATTTCAGCAGGTCGTTGTGTAGGGTTTCTTCAAAATTCATCATGTTGTAAAAATGCGTATTCTTTTAATCAAAACTTGTTTGTTCTATGTTGGGCAGCCCATAATATATGTAAGCTTCGTATATTCTCGCGCCAACGAGAAGGCGGTGTATCAGAGCGAAGGAGCGGGATACATCACATTTCTACACCAGACAAGCTCTCTTTTATTCTTGGCTTCGAATAAATTGAGATCTATTTTGCCTTTCTCCGCGAGGTAAGGCTGTTTTCCTGCAAACGCTCCAACCTCTTTGTGATGGTTTCTTCGTATGCTTTTTTCATATCCTTGCTAAGAAAAGAATCTTCTATCAGCGATTTCCAATTCGGCAGTGCCTTGTTCATATTCGCTATAAGGCGCAATATAACCTTCTTTTCCAAGCCCATTGTTGCGCCGGCGTGCAGAAAATCGTCTAACCGCAACTTAGCTTTCCGCCCCGAAAGCGTAAGTGCCAATTCCTCTTTATCTTTCGGATTGGCAATTGAAACGTTCACGAGGTCGTAGGCAGGAGTCAACAGATAGCTGTCGGCAGGACGATACAGCGAGAAGTTTTTAAGGTGCATATCGTTGTTTCCCGTTACAAAACAGAAGAGCAACAGCTGCATATAGTTTACGAGAGCAAGCTTTGGCGTGTCGCAATGCAGCACGATGGTCTTCGCAATCTGTTCGTACGAGCTTTTGTATTTGTACTCGGTAGGGTGCAACGTCAGCTGACACATGTCCTCCATGTCTATCTTTTGTCCGTCGGTTGTGCGGTCGACGCGTTTGGTTATGTAGCCAAGCTCTCCGTCAGCCAGCCGAATAAGGCTGTGGGGCACGACGTTTATCTTCGCAGCTTCGGCAAGGTGCATCGTCAGGTCTTCGTTTTCGGGCAACTGTGGGTAGCCATCTGTTTGCGGCTTGAATATGTAATCGCCCCACAAACCAACTATCGTCAGGTGGTTGGAGTCTTCGTGTTTGTCGAGATTCAACGACAATTTGGGTTGCACGCCCGTCAGTGTCGTCTGTGCGCGAATCACCTGTTCCGCCAGTTTATCAAGGTCATCGTGTCGGTATTCGAGCATTGGCGTTTCCTCTACGCCGAAGAATTTCTTAGCGCATTGTGGATGAAAGTCTTTCTGTCCCTCTTCCAACGGTTTATAACAATACAAGCATTTACACATCGTCGGTGTCCTCCTCTGAATTTATGGCTACTACACTGACCGCCCCTATACAGTCTTTGCAGCAAAGCAATAGGAGCGACATACGGTCTAAAACGCTGACATCAGTGTTGCGAAGCGCGACATCGAGCAGCCAACCTTCGGGTATCAGACCGTCGAAGAACGGAAACAGAACGCGGCTGAAGAAGGGTTCGGCTTGCAAGGGCAGCGTCAGACTTATCGGCAGAGCGTCTTCCTGCGCGAGATATGTGCCGTCGTAGCAGAAGCTATATTCGCCATCGCCTTCCGTCAGTATGCCGGCGAGCGCGTCTTTTCGGTATATCTGTGCCTTTCTCATAACTTCTTGGTCGCCGTTAATTCGTAATGAAACAAGTCGAGCAGCTGGTTCACCTTATCCATTCTCAGCGATGCCTTGCCTTGTTCTAAGCTGCGCACGAAGCACAAGCCCACGCCCGACTTCATCGCAAGGTCTTCTTGCGTCAGTCCGTGTTCCTTTCGCAACGCCTTTACCGTCATTGACAACTTCGTTTTCTCCATCATGAATTATATTATATCGAATACAAAGTTATAAAGAATAAGCAATTTTATATTACTTTGCATATAAATTATACGGATATTTAACGCTTTATATGCGTACTAATGTAGTTTTAACCCTGACAAACCACGCTCCTGCCCTTTCCCGTGTTATTCAAAACTTGTTTCGTTTCCAATTAATCACTATATTTGCACCAATAACTGACGAAACAGAGTTTTATATTTCAATTCATCCGATCTCATAAATTTAAACGATATGACTTTACAGGAAATACTCAATCACAGGCGGGCCGTGCGACATTTCGACCCCAATAAGCCGCTCGATACGGAGCGAGTGAAGCAATGTTTGGAGATGGCGACGCTGGCTCCGACGAGTTCTAACATGCAGTTGTGGGAATGTTACCACGTGACCGACCGAGCGGTGCTTGACCGGTTGGCCCATGCCTGCCTCGATCAGCTCACCGCTCGGTCGGCTCAAGAGATGGTAGTCTTCGTCACCCGACAAGATCTTTACAGGCAACATGCCAAAGCCGCGGCCCAATTTGAGAAGGGAAACATACGGCGCAACAGCCCCGTCGAGAAGCGGGAGAAGCGCATTAACAAGTGGATGCAGTACTATGGTAAGGTGATGCCCCTACTCTACAGCCGCTTTTTCGGACTGAAAGGATGGCTGTTGAAAGGTTTGGCTTGGCTGATAGGCCTCTTCCGCCCCATCGTCAGACAGGTTTCGGAGCACGACGTGCGCGTAGTGGTTCACAAGAGTTGCGCCTTGGCCGTGCAGACTTTCATGCTGGCCATGAGCGAGGCCGGCTACGACACGTGTCCGTTGGAGGGCTTCGATAGTCGGATTGTCAAGCGATTGTTGCGCCTGCCGGCCTCTGCCGAGGTCAATATGATTATCACTTGTGGCGTGCGGCTGCCCGGTGGCGTGTGGGGCGACCGCTATCGCCAACCCTTTGACCAAACCTACCACCGCGTTTAGCCTTCGATAGGGAAAGCCCTATCCGTCTTTAGGAATATCACTTTGTAGGTGCTAAAGGATTCTTCTATCTTTGCGATATAAACGTAAATGATGTAGAACCCTTTAACACCTATTATTATGATGAAAAGATTGATATTTATGGTAGCTATGGCCATGGCAATCGCATTGCAGGCTGCCGCTATGGATCGCAGGGAAGCACGTGCCGAAGCCCGTTATCTGACCGATAAGATGGCATGGGAGTTGGGACTTTCGGCCCGAGAATACGATCGGATGTACGAAATCAACTACCGTTATCTGCGTGGCGTCAACACCTATGACGACCTTTACGCGTGGCGTTGGCGCGACCGCAACATCGCTTTGCGCAATTTCTTCAACGATCGCCAGTGGGAAATCTACATCGGTGCCGACTATTTCTATCGTCCGTTGTCGTGGCGCAACGGTGCTTTTGTCCGCAATGTCTATGTAGATCGTCGCCGTCCGCAGCCTTATTGTCGCGAACGTCGTCCGTATTATCGACCCATACCACCCCGTTGTGAGCGTCAAAGAAGCTGGCATCGCCACCACGACCATGATTTCGACCGTCCTCGTCATGATTTCGATCGCCATCGTTGCCCCGGCCATCGCTCTCGTTACGACCGTGAGTGGGATGATTAATAATCAATTCGGGAAAAGAAAGTCATTTAACCCCAAATCGGTCATTAAGATATAAAGTGTTGTTTCTAATGACCACCATTAGAAAAATTGTATTATAAGTTGCGATATGCCAATATGTTGCAGATGAAACAATGGCTTATTAATGTCTAATGACTGCTTTGAGGTTATTGATTTTTGAACAATGATGAATCAATCCAAAACTTTATATCGTTGTTGGGGATGATTAGGATTTGTAGGATACATCATCTGGATTATCTTTGATGCTACCATGATAGGCATAATCTGGTTACGTAGATATTTTGCTTTACGTCCGATGACCGTAGCTAATTCATCCAGCGATATCCATTCTTGGCAATTTTGTCGAATAAGCTCCTGTAACTCATCACGTGACATTTTCTTTTTAATTGAGGTTGCCACATTTGTATCTTTGAGGTTGCCATATTTACTATCAGAGGTTGCCATGTTTGATCCAGAGGTTGCCATGTTTGTTCGTTCTTCCTTTAATACATCAAGGCTATTTGTGGGCAACAGATACCTCATACCTCTTCCATATCCCTTTGATACAAGCAGCCCTTTCTGGGTCATCTGCTTTAGTATTTCTGTTATCTCAGATTTATGTAGATTAAGTGAATATCTGAGACGATTATTGGTTACATAGCCTTCATCACTTGCCATAGCCAAAACAGAGAGAACATTATGGTCAAAGCTATTGACAATAAGAATGCCAAATTTCTCCGTCAATTTGGTTTTGGCTTCATCTGACAAGAATAACTCCATAGGCATAGTCAGTACAACCTTATCTGGTTCTTGTTGTTCTTCTATTTTAGGTGTACGCCAATTTGTTTCTCTCCAGCCTTTCATTATTTTGTCGGTGCCACTACCAGCTTTTTCTGCAACACCAAGTAAGGAGAACATCTTTTGTAATGCTTTGTTACGGCAAACGCTTTCTCCACCAGCATAGTATTTTGATCACGCGACACCAGCAAAGTCCCTGGGTTTGAAAACACGAATTGATGAAGTTCGTGTTTAACACTCAAAGAAGCATTAATCGTATAGTCAGCATGTACGCAAAGATTTATCAATGCCTCTCTGACTGCAACATGTGCAGGAGTTTCCTCCTTACGAATGTTGCCTTCCAGTTTAAATGGTTTAGGCAATACTGTTTGTAAGCGAGGCAAAACCCTTTGGTAGAAATTGAACAGGTTGGCCTCCCATGTTCCATCGGCACAAAGACGATATGTCCATCTTACATCCTCATCGTCAGTAAGAAGTTCCTGATAGTCAGGAAAGAAGTTTGGTGCACACTCTACGTCCGTAATAGAAACCGTTTTTCCAAACATCAGTAAACCAGCCATGGTAAAGCCTTCTTCTTCCGTCTGCCTATCTTTTCTATAGCCTCCGAGCATACGCAGCAGTTCTATATCATCCAGAGCAAGCCACGGATGATCGGGAGAAGATGATTTAAAGAGCTGTCGATATCGACTAAGTGCTTCTTGGTCAATGTCGTCAAGCGAATATCCTTTTAAGATTCGGCTATCAGCAGGACGTGTATCATCGGCATCAGCAAACATACGCTGCACTTCCTTTTCTGTACATTTGTAATCACCCTCATAATTACGTTTGTATGTACCCTTATACGGATCAGTTGTTCTATAGACGGGGCGCTGTTCCCTTGTTGCTCTTGGTACAAAGAATAGCATGAACGCAAAACCTTTGTAATTTCCGATGATGAGGTCCTGTGCTCTCATTAGATTCAAACTGATTGTTGAGCGATTATTAACATTGTTCCAAAAATCCTTACGATACTTTTCTACTTGCTCGTCTGTAAGATTATCCAAATAGAACTTACCATTTTTCTCCTGGACGCCGAGCACGATAGTTCCACCCTCACTATTTGCAAAGGCAGAATACGTATCCCAGAAGTTTCCAGGGAAACCACCCGCACTACTCTTAAATTCCAAATCGTCACACTCGTTTTGATCAAGTAACGATTCCAGATAGTCGTTAAAATCGGTTATGTCTCGTACTTCTATCATATTACCTTTACCCCTAAATAGCCCATGAAAATACTTTTTCTAAGAGCCAACTTTGATTGGTATATTTTCTTGCTGCATTCTTTATTGCTATTTGGCTTTCGCTTTACGAATAGTCATTTCTTGAACATAAAGGTAATAACAAATAATATCGCAACCATAAAAAGCATAAAAAACTTGTCGTATTTGGTCATAATTAACAGAAAAAGCAGCTATAGATGTCATTTTTTCTATAGTTGCTTTTGGTCTTGAATACATATTTATCACGTACAGGCAGAATTTGATAGTGTTGTAAGCCGTCAATGAAAATGGTATCTATCCCTCCTATCCATAGTTTTCAATCAGATACTTTACAAAATTCGGGTCTGTAAAATCAATGAAACCTGCATCTGATTGATTCATCGTTTCAATCTGTGCCATATCATCTTGAGTGAGAGAAAAATCGAAAATATCGAAATTCTGTCGCATGCGTTCTATATGATTGCTCTTCGGAATGGCCACAATGCCACGTTGCGTGAGCCAGCGAAGCGCTACTTGTGCTGCCGACTTACTATACTTCTGTCCGATTGCCGTAAGCATATCACTATTCACAATGCCATCAACACCCTCACCACCAAGCGGTCCCCATGCCATCGTTTTGGTATCTGTCTCGGCCAATATAGGCTGTATGTCTTTCTGTTGAGCTAAAGCATTACATTGCAACTGATTGACCATAGGCTTCACATCTGCGTAATGAGCGAAATCAAAGAAGCGTCCGGCCTGAAAATTAGAAACGCCAATGGCTCGCACTTTACCATCGCGATAGGCTTTTTCCATCGCACGCCAAGTTCCAAACACGTCACCGTAGGCTTGGTGAATCAGCAGCAAATCAATATAATCGGTGTCGAGTTTGCGCAGACTTTCATCAATACTGGCCGCCGCTTTCTCCTCACCCGCATTGCTCACCCAAACCTTTGTGACCAAGAAAAGCTCTTCGCGAGGAATGCCACTCTTGCGCCACGCCCTGCCAACACCTTCTTCGTTGCCATAAGCCTGCGCGGTATCTATCATCCGATAACCCACTTTCAACGCGTCACTTACGCAACGCTCACACTCTTCCGGAGACACTCTGAATACACCATAGCCCAATAACGGCATCTCAACACCATTCACTAACTTTACATATTCCATAACTTCTATATTTAAGTTTACGATTGCAAAGTTACGGTATATCGTTACTGATGTTGTTTCACATATTCTCCCTATGTTTTCACAAAAGCGCCCAAACGCTTGAAAATGTTTGAAATTAACTGTAAATTTGCGACATGGAGCAGGTGAAACTCATATATTCTACTGATTTTTACGGCATTAACAACCCCCAACTGAATGGCTGTTGTGCCCACATGATGTGTCTGGAAGGCGAAGGAAGCTTTGTGTTCAACGCGAAATGTTTTCACTTTTGTGCCGGCGACATATTGATTCTTACACATCCATATCAACTGAAAAATCTGGCAGCAGGTAAGAATCTGAGCATAGAATTCTTTGCCACGCAATACAAATTCCTTTTCAAACAGTTGCCATCCAACAACTTTTCCGTCGGAGGCGGCATCAGTCTCTACGCTGATCCCATTATTCATGCCACGAAAGAAGAAGGCGAAGGTTTCTTGGCCGACATCCGAATCATCCGCGACCGGATGCAGGAAGAGGGCCGACACCGCTTTTATTGGGAAATGATAGCAAGCCTGTGTCGCACGATGATGTACGACCTCTTCTCTTTCCACGCCCATAGAAACGAAACGCAGCAGAGCTCCGACCGCCAGAGTTATGTGGTCAAAGAATTGATGAATATGCTTGTGGCCGGTCGGTCACGCACAGAACGCAGTGTAGATTACTATGCCAAGCAACTCCATATCACTTCAAAATACTTATCAAAGACCGTAAAACGCACCACAGGAGGCAGTGTAACCTCGTTCATTGCACGCCACACAATTCCGATTATAAAGGACTATCTCGACAACGACGCCCTATCGCTTACGCAAATAGCCGACTTGATGAACTTCACTTCGCTCTCTTACTTCAGCCGCTATTGTTCAAAGCATCTCGGAATGACACCCACTGAATACCGAATGAGTTTGCAGCCCAGAAAATAAAAGGCCGTCGTGTTTACATACGTGGCTGTAAACGAGATCCGTTTATCTATGCGGAACGTGATAAATCACGCTCTTATGGCTGCTGCATGACTGCTAACTTACATCTGCCAAAGATATGATTTCCGTATTTATAAAATAGCGGGACGTGAACCACAGGGGTATGATTCGTCATATTTCGTTTCCGTATTTGTGCATATTATGGCGCAGAAATGTCTGTTTTTTATCATAAAAACGACCTCTAAAAAATCTTCAATTAGATGAAAAAATAAGGTTGAAAGACCGTTTTTTATCCTTTCGTGACGCCCTTTTTTGTCTTTTCCGAGCTCAAAGCATAGCTTTCGCGTTGTAAAAGGGCTGCTTTTACACGCCGAAAGCTATGCTTTTGCATGCTCATCGTGATGCTTTTGTACGCTAAAAGCTATGCTTTCAGCTGTTTTTTTTGATGTTTCGGGGTGTTTTCGATGCGCACTTGCACCATGATTTTATATAAACGATTGATTATCAGTCGCTTGTTGTTTCGGCCTTAACCATCCAAATGCTTGGCTTATTTGCGACCAAAAAAATCTTGACGCAAAATAAACGAGCGGTTTGTATGATTTTTTCGCAGGGAAATTAGCTTTGGCACTCTTATGATTCGTCACGTTCGGGCTGCTCTCTTTTCTTACTCTTGACTCCTCGAAGTCCCGACCGCGACCATCGTATCGCAGCCTTGACCACCAAGGTGAGCGACCTGCCAGAGGCTATACGTTTGCCTGTTACGACCGATGGAAGAACGATGCGTTAGAAAAGTAGCTCATATCCCGTACTCCGTCCGCCTTCATTGCTTTTGCGTAATATATTCTTCTTCACGAGATCGTTTAAATCTCGGGTAGCCGTGTCTTGGGAGCAATGGTTTATCTTGTACCATTTGGAAGAACTTAGCTTACCCTCAAAGCCGTCGAGGAGCATATTGATGACTTTTCTTTGGCGGTCGTTTAACTCAATATCTTTATGTTCATCCCAAAAGCGAACTTTGCGAATGGTGTTCTCTGTCTTCTCAAGCGCAACGTGTAATGCTTTTCCGAGCGTTTCAAGAAACCAGGTAATCCATTCCGTTACGTCCAATCCGCCATGCTGGGCTTTCTCTAACTGTGCGTAGTAGTCTTTACGGTGATTGAGTATTTCGGAAGAAAGACTGTAATATCTTTGAGAAGTGCCGTCGGCTCTCGATAGCAACATTTCCGTTACAGTGCGACACAGGCGACCATTTCCGTCATCGAAAGGGTGGATGGTAACAAACCACAGGTGGGCCACAGCCGCTTTTACCAATGGATCTATTGATAACGTTTCGTTCTCTATCCATGCAAATAGATCCTGCATCATCTGTGGCACCTCATTACTTGGTGGTGCTTCGTAGTGAATCTTTTGACGTCCCATAGCTCCGGACACAACTTGCATGGCTTCTTTGCTTTGTCGCCAGTCGCCTACGGTGATTTTATACATGCCGCTATGGCCTGTCGGGAACAGTGCCGCGTGCCATCCACAGAGTCTTTCCTTGTTCAGGGAGTCCTGAAAATGCTGAGTTGCGTCCACCATAACCTGCACTACGCCTTCGATATAATGGTCGCTTTTGGGTAAACCTTCGTATTCGAGACCTAATTGGCGGGCAACCGACGAGCGCACACTGTCTCTGTTGAGTCTTTCTCCTTCTATTTCAGATGAACGAACAATCTCTTCCGTCAATGATTCCAACATGGAATTAGATTGCTCTTTAAATCCAAACAACGAAAGCCTGCCCAGCAACTTGCCACGAAGAAGGTTTACTTCAGAAAGAAGATTGCTGAAAACATGATCTTGCCAAGTCATATTACGCAAGTCCGTATCTTGCCAAATATACTGATGATTCATACTTTTTCTCTTATCATAACATGGCAAACTTAATATATTTTTGCCATAAATACAAGCCTTTACGGAGAAAATAGCGTTTATTCTACGCAAATTTGCGGAGAATAAGGCTGCTATTCTCCGCAAATTACTTATTGTTTGCGTATGATTTAAGGTTTTACCGGCGAAGAAACGCACACGCAAAGTCGCTTTTTTTACACGAGGCTTATCAGGTCGGAAGGATGCTGTCGGGCAGGCATTCCCATCCTTGGGAGGGGCAGGTGAGGTGCTCAATAGCTTCTCACCATATCCTCCGGAATGCAAATATAGTAGTCGCCGTGGCCCAGATAGGTGCTGTCGAGGCTACTGATGTCTTCCTGCTTCACGCTGTAGACGGTCTTCAGCTTGGTATGGGGGCGGTATTTGCGCAGATATTTGATAATGCCGTCGTTGGAATCGGAGTGATAGTTGCCGTTGAAATGAATCAAGGGACGCCGCCAACGACGGGCGATGTTCCAGCCCATGGTGGCATCTTTCAGTCCCTGCGATTGGCCTAAATACTCGGAATTGGCCTTTTTGCCTTTCCCTAAACTGCTCATCATGCCGAAGGCCGCGTTGGCCTGCGGGTTGCTCTCGTAAGGAATGGGCAGCGGCGGCATGTAGGCGCGGGCCTCCTGCGACAGCGAATCGAGGTAGACCAGGCCGCGGTTCTTCACGATGGAGGCGTAACGGCGCGGTATGTTGGTGGCGATGAGGCCCAGCCGGTGCTCATGCGCGAAGTCGACGAGTGGCTTGTAGTCGGTAGAATAGTTAGGCCACAGCCGGCATTCGTCCTCAAACTGCGACTCGCTGATGACGCCCGCCATGTATTCATCGATAATTAATTGGTTGTCGGCTTCGAGCATTTCCATGCCTACGTCTATCTTTCCGTCGTGTGCTTGGCAGAGCGATTCCAGCAGTTTATATTCCAGCCAATGCGTGATGGGGCAGTTGTGCATCTCGCCGAAGAACACCACGTCCTGCGTGGCCAGCTCTTTCACCAATCGGCTGTAGGCAATGGGCTTGCCCTTGGCGTCGAATAGTCGGTAAGTTTCGGGCTGATTTTGTGCCGAAAGGCCCGTTGTGGCCGCCAGCAGCAGTATGAATGTCAGTAATTTTCTCATTTTTGTTGATATAATAAAGTCATTTTATCGTAATCGATGTGGCGTCGGAAGCCTTCCATGACGTCTTCCGGCGTAATGCTTCGCAGGATTTCGTCGTAGCGGTTGTACTCGTCGAGGGTGCCACCGTCCTTCTGCAGCGTAGTCAGCACCGACTTCCATTCGTTTGGTGCCACGTCGGTCAGTGCCTGCCGCTTCGTGACGATAAACGAATGTTTCATCTTTTTTAGTTCCTGCGTGCTGACGGGATGATTGCGCAGGTCGTCGATGATAGTCCGCAGTTCGCGTGTCATGCGG
>CAUURC010000051.1:0-20963 GCA_963547405.1 uncultured Prevotella sp. | reverse complement strand
AACTACAACCGCGAGCTGGCGGGCAACGAGGTGGGCTATTACTTCAGCTATGACTGCCGCGAAGGCGAACAAATTGAGGTGCGCATGGGCGTATCGTTCGTGTCGATGGCCAACGCCCGCGAGAATCTCGACGCCGAACAGCAGGGACTTTCCTTTGCCGACATCCGGCAGAAGGCCCGCGATACGTGGGAGAAAACGCTGAGCCGCGTCACCGTAGAGGGTGGAACGGAGGCTCAGAAGCGCGTGTTCTACACGGCATTGTACCACAGTCAGTTGCACCCGAACATCTTGCAGGACGTGAACGGACAGTATCCCGAAATGGAAAACGGCCGCACGGGGCACACCAAGGGCAACCGCTACACGGTGTTCTCGCTCTGGGACACGTATCGCAACGTGGGTCAGCTCGAAACATTGCTCTATCCCGACCGCCAACTCGATATGGTGCGCTCGATGGTCGACATGTATAAGGAATGGGGATGGATGCCGAAATGGGAACTCTTCGGTCGCGAAACGTGGACGATGGAGGGCGATCCGGCCATTCCGTTCATTACCGACACGTATCTGAAAGGGCTCCGCGACTTCGATATCAACACTGCCTACGAGGCTTTCACACGCTCGGCCAATCTGCCCGGCAAGGATAATAAGATGCGACCCGACAACGACCCGTATCTCGCCAAGGGCTATGTGCCGATGGGTGTGTACGCGGCCGACGAGTCGGGTGACAACAGTGTGTCGCACGCGCTGGAATATTACATTGCCGACTATGCGCTTGGACGCCTCGCCCATGCCCTCGATAAGACGGCGGACGCCAAGAAATACTACGCCCGTTCGTTGGGTTACAAAAACTATTACAGCAAGGAGACGGGCACGCTGCGCCCCTTGATGAAGGACGGCAGTTTCCTTTCGCCGTTCGATCCCGAAGCGGGGGCCGACTTCTCTAACGCTCCGGGCTTCCACGAAGGGTCGGCCTGGAACTATACGTTCTACGTGCCGCACGACGTGAAGGGGCTGGCCCGCTTGATGGGAGGCGATCGTAAGTTTGTGAACAAGCTGCAGATGGTGTTCGACAAAGGCCTTTACGACCCCGCCAACGAACCTGATATTGCTTATCCTTACCTCTTCAGCTACTTCAAAGGCGAGGAATGGCGCACACAGAAGGAAGTGAGTCGCCTCTTGGCCAAATACTTTACCGACAAGCCCGACGGCATTCCGGGCAACGACGACTGCGGTACGATGTCGGCCTGGGCCATCTTCTCGATGATGGGTCTTTATCCCGACTGCCCCGGTTCGCCCCATTACACGCTGACCACGCCCACCTTCGACCGGGTGACTTTGCATCTCGACAAGCGCTATTATCCACAGGGCGACCTTGTAATCGAGGCCCGTCGCTCGGCTCCCGACCGCTCTATCATCAAGAAAATGACCTTGGGTGGCAAGCCGCTCAACAGCTATCGCGTCAATCACGACGAACTGATAAAAGGCAAAAAACTGGTTATCGAAATGTAATCCCGTAATTTTCATAACTTCATCTTTCAGAAGTTAAGAAAGTAAACAGACAAAGGCCGGCTATACTCCTGTTGGAATATGCCAGCCTTTGTTTATGTCTGAATCCATCATTCGTTTGTTTATATACATATTCAAATAAGTAATCATTAAATCACTAATCATATAAAAAAAATGAAGATTACAAAAATCGTTCTGTCAATGCTTTTAAGTACGGTAATGATAACCGCTCACGCAGACAAGCCCAAAAAGCAAGATCCATTATTAAAAGGCCCTTTCTTTATGCAACCTTACTTCAATGCGTTTGGCATGCGTGTGCAAGAAGTTGATACTACGGCTGCAGCCAAAGGATGCGTGGATGTATTTGAACATCAAAGCGTGCGAGAATACTTCTTCGTAACGAAAAAGAACGCGGAAACATCCATGAAATATACAACCGGAGAAGAGGGCTTTCGGATAGATAATATCGTCTATCACGTTTATAGAGAATACCCCTCTGTAGAAGAAACAGAAGGCTTTATGTGGAACGAAATACCCCAAGACTGGCAAGAGATTTCTGAAGAAGAATATGTGGAACATACGAAAGAGAAATGCCGTCGTATGGTGGGTATATGTTCATCTATCTATCGTTCTGACGTGAAATGTTACCGTTTACCTGCAATAAACGGACGACCTACGATCTATGCCGGTGTATGTGTTTCGGCTTTTCCCGAGAAAAAGAAAGTTGCTGTAAGCGCTAATATCTATTATTGGGAAGATGGTGGCGCGGTAAAAAAGTAAAAAGATTATCTTGTTTACAAATATAAACGAATATAACCGAATATAGTTTGACTTTGTGTCATGCCTATATTCGGTTATATTCGTTATGCGTAGAAGACGCGCGGTTAAACTTTTATCCTCCGAACGCTTCGGCTTCGGCCTGCGCAATGATTTCTTCACGGCTCATGCGCTGGGCACTGATGTGGCTCAAATCAAACTCTTCGCCATCGAGATCTAAATCATCGACCACGTCATTGTCGGTCGTAAGAGGCGCGGCAACAGGTTGTTCGGTCACGTCAGACGCCTCTTCGGCCATTTCATTGTCCGACCGATACATCGGCGAACGACGCTTCCGGCGCGAGTCATCCTTGTAAACCTTTTCACGGAAGGCCGTGGGATGCTTCTGTTCGGTAGACTCGGCAGGCTCCTGCGTGATGATAAAATCTTCCTTAGTGTCTGTTCCGGGCACGTTCTCAACAGGTTCTTCCTCCATCTTCGTGCGATCGGCCTTGGCGGCGAATACGCTGTCGATGAACTGCGGTTCCTTGCGTAGCCGTTCGAGGGTGAGCTTCGAGGCCTTCTGCTGGCTCTCTTTCTTGCTGTAACCCGTACCACTGCAACCTTTTACGCCTTCGAGTATCACGCAATAGTTGAAGATGGGACTGCCGTTCTCGTCGCTTTTCTCGTCTACAATCTCAAAATCAATCTTCACACGGTTCTTCTGGCTCCATTCAATCAACTTACTTTTGAAGTTCACCTCTTTGTAAGCCACCTTGTCGATGTTGATCATCTCGGCCAACACACGCTTTTCTATGAAGCGCATACAGGCGTTATAGCCATGATCAAGATAGAGCGCGCCCACGAGTGCTTCGAAAGCGTTGCCGCCCATGTAGCTGTTATGCGACGAACTACGGCCATTGCTGAGTATCAATTTGCTGATACCCATTTCTTTAGCCAGCCGGTTGAGCGTGTCGCGCTGCACTAATTTAGAACGTGTATTGGTGAGAAAGCCTTCGCGTTTGCCCGGAAAATGACGGTAAACGATGTCACCCACGATAGCGTCGAGGATGGCGTCGCCCAAGAACTCAAGTCGTTCGTTGTTGACGGGCTTTCCTTTGGCATTTCGCCGCATGATGCTCTTGTGCATCAAAGCCAGCTTATAGTAGCTGATGTCGTGTGGACAGACGCCGATAATGCGGTAAAGAGACAAATAAAGCTCCTTCTCCTTGCGGAAAGGGAGCCTTATTCGATCAATGATCTTATTCAGCATACTTCTTGAATACTACGCAGCAGTTGTGTCCGCCAAATCCGAAAGTATTGCTTAAAGCTACGTTCACCGGGCGCTTCTGTGCCTCGTTGAAAGTGAAATTCATATTATAATCGAGCTGTTCGTCGTCGTCACCTTCCTCGTGGTTGATGGTTGGCGGAACAATATCGTTCTGAACAGACAGCACACACACCATAGCCTCAACAGCACCGGCAGCACCCAGCAGGTGACCTGTCATACTCTTCGTAGAGCTGATGTTGAGTTTGTAAGCGTGATCGCCGAAAACATCCTTGATAGCCTTAGCTTCCGAAACGTCGCCAACGGGTGTTGACGTACCGTGAACATTGATATAATCTACTTCCTCGGGCTTCATGCCTGCGTCGGCGAGTGCATTGAGCATCACGAGTTTGGCACCCAGACCCTCGGGATGAGACGCCGTGATGTGGTGAGCGTCGGCACTGGCTCCCTCGCCTACCATTTCGGCATAGATCTTAGCGCCACGAGCCTTGGCGTGTTCAAGCTCTTCCAGAATCAGACAGCCTGCGCCTTCGCCCATGATAAAGCCATCGCGGCTGGCACTGAATGGACGGCTGGCACGCTCGGGGTCGTCGTTGCGGGTAGAAAGGGCGTGCATGGCGTTGAAACCGCCTACGCCACATTCGCAGATAGCTGCCTCGGCACCACCGGCTACGATGATGTTGGCCTTGCCCAGACGAACCAAATTGAACGCGTCGGCCAGGGCATTGCTCGATGAAGCACACGCGCTGGTGGTGGTATAGTTAGGTCCATGGAACCCAAAATGAATACTGATCTGACCCGAAGCGATGTCGGCAATCATCTTGGGAATGAAGAAGGGGTTGAACTTAGGACCGTCAGCCATGTGCTGTCCGTAGTAGGTTACTTCGTCCTGGAATGTCTTAATACCGCCGATTCCTACACCGTAAACCACGCCAATACGCGTCTTGTCTTCTTTTTCAAGGTCAAGACCGGCGTCTTTCACACCCTGCATGGCGCTAATCATAGCCAACTGGCAATAGCGATCCATCTTGCGGACTTCCTTGCGGTCGATATAATCGGTCACATTGAGGTCTTTTACCTCACAAGCAAACTGTGTTTTGAAATTACTTGCGTCGAATAACGAAATAGGTGCCGCGCCGCTTTTGCCGGCCACAAGGTTCGCCCAAGTTTCTTCAGGGGTATTGCCTACAGGAGTAACAGCTCCAAGACCTGTTACTACAACTCTCTTTAATTCCATCTAAATAAAAAAGTTAAATAGGAATTAGGGATTAGTGATCAGAGCCATGCATCGAAAAAACAATGGATGCATCGGTCCAATCCTTAATCACTAATCCCTAATCGTATAAAAAATAAGCTGTAGCTAAATTACTTAGCGTTCTCTTCGATATACTTGATAGCGTCGCCTACTGTCTGGATAGTCTCAGCCTTGTCATCCGGAATAGAAATACCGAATTCCTTCTCGAATTCCATGATCAATTCTACAGTATCAAGTGAGTCAGCACCAAGATCGTTTGTGAAACTTGCTTCTGACTTAACTTCTGCTTCGTCAACACCGAGTTTGTCCACGATAATAGCCTTTACTTTGCTTTCAATTTCTGACATAATTGTAACTTTTAAATTGGTTTATAAATAATATTCAGATTAAAAATCGGTTGCAAAGAAACTAATTTTTCTTCAATGTTCCAAATAAATCGACTAAAATTAGCACTGTTTTTGCACAGGTACCCCCTTATTGTGCAATTTTATAACAACTTTGCCACCTTTTCCAGCACCATTTCGGGTGATATATTCTTCAAACAGGCATAATCGCCACGCAGACAAGGTTTGTTGCCGTAGACCGAACATGGACGACAGGGCAGATTCAGTCCGATGGCATTGTCTGGATTCTGATGCCAACCCATGAAACCGGCGAAGGGATGGGTGGCTCCCCAGATGCTGACAACAGGCGTAGCGGTGAGCGAAGCCAAGTGCATATTGGCGCTGTCCATGCTTATCATCACGTCGAGGTGGCTCATCAGAATCAATTCATTCTTTAATCCACCGACAACGGCTGAGGCATTGACGCAATTCTTATACTTCTCGGCCCAACCATCGATTATCACTTTCTCGTCGCCACCGCCACCAAAGAGGAATATACGGCATGAAGGATGGCGTTGAATGAGCTGCACGATCACCTTCTCCATGTTTTGTTCAGGATAGATTTTACCCTTGTGAGCCGCAAACGGAGCGATACCTATCCACTGCTGAAACTTCTTTTTCTCACCTATTATATTAGGTAAGAGCCTGAGATTGCCTCCTTCGGGTGGAAAAATGCTAGTGAAAGTAGGTTCCACCGTATAGCCTAAGCGAGCCAATACCTCAAGATAATTATGAAAAGAGGTGGGCTGCTGCTCCATCACCTTATCACTATTACGCGTCAGACGATGCTTGCCACGACGGTGTTTGTTGATGTGCGCCACATGATAGTGACCTAAATTGAAGCGCAGGCGCAGATAATTAGAACGCAGAATGTTATGAAAATCGGCTACTGCCGTGATATTCTTGGCCACTAACCGACGATACAAGGCGTTCATACCACGCAATCCCGCGTATTCTTTCTTGATATCGGCGCCCATGAATCCCACATTGGGTGCCAAACCTTCAAATAATACTCGGGCAAAAGGCCTGCTTAACACCGTAATACGCAGGTCAGGATATTGGCGCGCTAACGAAGCCACGACAGGTACTGCCATGGCAATGTCGCCAAGTGCCGAAAAACGAATAATCAGTAAATGATCTTTCATTATTGGGTGCTATTGGGTTGTGGAGGTGTTGGGTTGTTGGGATGAATAGTTACTTTGTTTTATTGTAAGTTGTTGTTAGGGTGTTGGGATGAATAGTTTGTTTAAATATAGACAGAGTAACTATTTATCCCGACAACCTAACAACTTCACAACCCAACAACACCTTACTTCTTATACAACACCGGATTGGTAGCGGGATCGTTATACATTTTCATCTGGCGATACACCTTCATATACTTGCGACCAGCTTCGATGTCTTCGAGCAACTGGTCGATGGCCATGCTCAGGTCAACCTGCTGTTCGAGCAGCACGTCGAGCTTAGAGTGACACTTCGCGCGATGCTCCGGCGTGGCGTCGTTGCGCTCAACTTGCTCCCGCATGTGATAGATTTTAAGTGCCAAAATACTCAGACGGTCTACAGCCCATGCCGGACTTTCGGTATTGATACGGGCATCGTCCAACACCTTTACGCCACTATACTTCTGACGGAAATAGCTATCGATCTGCTCCACCAAGTCCGTACGATCTTGATTACTGCGATCGATGCGACGCTTTAGATTCAATGCCTCTACGGGATCGATGTGCGGATCGCGGATAATATCCTCGAAATGCCATTGCACCGTATCGATCCAACACTTCAGATAGAGTCGGTTTTCAATCGTCTCACGCTCGTAAGGATTATGAATAGGTGTTTCAATGTCGTCCTTCACATGGTAGTCAGCAATCGCTTTGTTGAAAATCTCGTTGCAAGTTTCTGTAAATGTCATGTCTTTGGTTTTTTGATTATCCTGCAAATGTAAAGATTATATTTTATATTTCCAAATTATTTTGGTTGTTGGGTTGCGAGGTTGTAAAGGATGAATAATTACTCTGTCTATATTTTAAACAAACTATTCATCCTTCACACCCCAACAACCCCACACCCTTTTATCCACAATCTGTTGAAAACTCTGTGTATAACTCACCCAATAACTTTGTGGATATCCACACACCTCATATCAGTCACCTGTCTATTGTGGATATCCACACACTTATCCATTGAATTTCAAAACATTTTCAACAGTTTTTCCGGCAGAAAAGTTATCAACTTATCCACTTTCCTCGTTGCAATCCCCATTTGTGGAAAACCACTATAAGCCATTGATTCTCACCTTAAACAATTTACTATCATTCGTGGACTACCAATCTTTAAACGTGGATATCGAAACCACCAAACAAACGAACCAAAAGTTATAAACATATCAACACCCTATCATCCTACTCTTTCTCTTTTTTAAAAAATCAGAAAAAATAAAAAGATAATAATGAAGCGTGGAAAAAAGGGCAGATACGTAAGAATGGAATCAAGGCATAGGATACGTGAGAAAGCGATCAGCAAAACGACCGCTAAAAATGCTTCAACCCAAAAGGAAAATAAAAATGAAATCGCGCTACTTGCCCTTTCATGCTAAGGAAAATAAAAATGAAAACACGATTCTCGCCCTTTCGCGCTGTCGTTTCTCGATATATTTCGAGTCAAAGTATAGCTTTTAGAAGGTAAAAGCAGCCCTTTTACACGCTAAAAGCTATGCTTTTAGGAGGTAATAGTTACCCTTTTACAAGGTAAAAGCTATGCTTTTAGCTGTTTCTTTTGGGATTGTTTCTCTTCCGATTTTCCGTTTTGTATTTTTAATATTCAAACTGCTTTGGGTGAAATAATATTTCCATGAAAGGCGCTACCTTTGCAGCCGAGAATCACACATATATCCTTTATAATCACAGAGAAAATGAAAGACGAAAACGTAACAATGATGTTTCAGGGTCACATTCATACATTCAGGAAATCGGAACTTAGGCCGCTGCAAGAAGAGGCTCTGCAAGAGATGCGGCAACTCGTTATGGAACTGATGAGCGGCAACGACACAACGCCGCTTGCATGGAAAAGTACCTCGACCGACTTAGTGGAAATGATTAACGATGTCTACATGGTGTGCGACGTGAAGGACGCCCGTGGATGCAGTCTGACCTTTACTTATATGGTAGAAACTATCTACCGTCGCTTCATGAAACCCGTGCCCAAGAATCCACGGTCGTATGCTTACAGGGCGAAAATGCGCAAATCGGTGCGCCAGAGTTCGTTGATCGACCGCTGGGTGTTGATGAAACTTAATGGCATGGAGCCACGAAGCGTGTTTGTGGGAAGAAGCGGGAGAGATTGAAAATAAAGAGAACGAGGAGCTGAAGGATTGAAAAAGAAACTTTGACGCGTAAGTTTATCAATTTGATATGAAGTGGTACGATTACTCCCAAATAGGGTTTTCTTTCCAGTTATCAGTGAAGCCAAGCATATCCACCCCTCTTCTCACATAATAATATTAAAAAAAGAGGGTTGTTTATAGCGTAAACGTGGAATAATCGTTATCTTTGCCGATTATACGCGTATAAGATAGAATGAACTTGAACTTATTAGTGACGGGCGCAAGTGGTTTCATCGGCAGTTTTGTAGTCGAAGAAGCCTTGCGCCGAGGCATGGAGGTATGGGCCGGAGTTAGGAAAAGTAGCTCGCGTCAATACCTTCAGGATTCACGTATTCATTTACTTGAACTCGACTTTTCTTCCGCGGACACGTTGCGGGAGCAGCTTCGGGGTCATCATTTCGACTATGTGGTGCATGCCGCCGGAGCTACCAAATGCCTGCATACGGACGACTTTTTCCGTATCAATACCGAGGGAACGAAGCATCTTGTAGATGCTTTGCTGGCGCTCAACATGCCCCTCAAGCGCTTTATCTACCTGAGTAGCCTCAGTGTTTTTGGCGCTATTCGTGAGCAACAACCCTATCAGGAGATTGACGAAAACGATCTGCCACGGCCCAATACGGCCTATGGGCGGAGCAAACTCGAAGCCGAACGCTATCTCGACAGCATCGGCAACGACTTTCCTTATATCGTGTTGCGACCCACGGGGGTCTATGGGCCGCGCGAAAAGGACTATTTCCTGATGGCCAAGAGTATCAAACAACACATGGATTTCTCGGTGGGATTCCGCCGGCAGGACATCACTTTCGTGTATGTAGAGGACGTAGTGCAGGCCGTTTTTCTGGCTTTCGACCACGGAATGAACGGTCGGAAATACTTCTTGAGCGATGGCAACATCTATCAGAGCAGTGATTTCAGCGATTATATCTACGAAGCGCTGGGACGTCCGTTCCGCGTTAAGGTGAAAGCACCGCTGTGGGTGCTGCGCCTCGTGACGAGAATCGGGGAATACTGGGGACACATAACAGGGCGCATGACGGCGCTCAACAACGATAAATACAATATTCTGCGCCAGCGAAACTGGCGATGCAACATAGAACCGACGATGGATGAACTGGGCTATCATGCCCGTTATGACCTGAAACGAGGCACCGACCTCACCATCCGTTGGTATCAGGAGAACCACTGGTTATGATCATTAAAGATTTATTCAAGATAGAATCCTCTCCCCGACGCGGCCTACTCCCTTTGGAATGGGCCGTACTGGGCTACATGATGTTCACGTTATTGATGGTGCTTTTCACTTTTACGCGCCTCGAAAACCCCGAATCCATGATATGGGATCGGCTGAAAGTGGGCATTATGACGGCAGGTTTGTGGGCCAGTTACAGACTGTTGCCCTGTCGGTTGGTGATGTTTATTCGGGTGATGGCACAGTTTGCGCTGCTGGCCTGGTGGTATCCCGACACGTATGAGTTGAACCGCGTGCTGCCCAATCTTGACCATGAGTTTGCTTGGGCCGACCAATGGCTCTTCGGTTATCAGCCGGCGCTGATCTTTGCTCAGCGTTTTCCGTCGTATATAGTGAGCGAACTCATGGATATGGGCTATGCCGCCTACTATCCGATGATAGCGCTGACAGGACTATATTTCTTTTTCTATCGCTATAAAGATTTTCATCGGGCAACGTTCGTGCTCATCGCGTCGTTCTTTGCCTACTATGTCGTGTTCGTACTGGTGCCTGTCGTGGGCCCCACCTTTTATTACAAGGCCGTAGGAATGGGCGATATTGCTCGCGGTGTGTTCCCCAATGTGCACGATTATTTCAATACTCACCAGGATTGTTTGCCCAGTCCGGGCTATCAGGATGGCTTGTTTTATCATCTGGTAGAAGACGCCAAGGCCGCCGGAGAGCGACCAACGGCAGCCTTTCCCAGTTCGCACGTGGGCATTTCTACGGTCTGCATGCTGCTCATCGGCTGGGCACGCAATTATCGTTTGCTCCTACTGATGACTCCGTTCTACATCCTGCTCTGTCTGGCTACGGTCTATATTCAGGCTCATTACGCTGTCGACGCCTTCGCTGGACTGCCTACGGGAGTATTGACTTTCTGGCTTTTCATGAAGATTTATCCTAATTCGGTCAAAGGACGGAGGCGTTCATAACGCCCGGTTGGATGATTCTATTTCAAACAATAAGTAAATATGAAGAAACTATATATCGAAACTTACGGTTGCCAAATGAATGTGGCCGACAGCGAAGTGGTGGCGTCTGTGATGCAGATGGCCGGCTACGAGATATGCGAAACGGAGGAAGAGGCCGATGCTGTCTTCCTCAACACCTGCAGTATTCGTGAGAATGCGGAAAACAAAATATATCATCGGCTCGAAACACTCTATGCGTTGCAGAAAAAACGTGGCGCCGAACAGAAAAAGAATCAACCCTTTTCGCCCATTCTTGGGGTTCTCGGCTGCATGGCTGAGCGTGTGAAGGACGACTTGATACAAAACCATCACGCCAATTTGGTGTGCGGTCCCGACTCTTATCTTAATCTGCCCGAAATGATTGCGCAGTGCGAACTGGGTCATAGCGCGGCCGACGTGGAGTTATCGACCACCGAAACCTATCGCGACGTGATTCCGCAACGCATCGGGGGCAACCGAGTGAGCGGCTTCGTGAGCATCATGCGTGGGTGTAATAACTTCTGTCACTACTGCATTGTGCCCTATACGCGTGGACGGGAGCGTAGTCGCGACGTCGAAAGTATATTGAAAGAGGTGCGCGATTTGCACGACAAGGGTTTTAAGGAAGTGACGTTGTTGGGACAGAATGTCAACTCTTACGGTTTATTACCTAATGGGAAGCGACCTGCCGACGGCGTTTCGTTTGCCCAACTGCTACGCAAGGTGGCCCAAAGCGTGCCCGATATGCGCGTGCGTTTCACCACTTCTAACCCCGAAGACATGACCGAGGACATCCTCCATGCTATTGCCGACGAACCCAATCTCTGCAAGCATATCCATTTCCCGGCACAGAGTGGTAGCAACGCCACGTTGCGCGTGATGAACCGCAAGTACACCCGCGAGGACTATTTAAGCAAAGTTGAGGCTATCCGCCGTATCATTCCGGGTTGTGGACTCACCACCGACATCTTTGTGGGTTATCATAACGAGTCGCAGGAAGATTACGAACAGACGCTCAGTCTGGTCAGGGAAGTGGGCTTCGATTCGGCATTCATGTTCAAATACAGCGAACGTCCCGGCACTTATGCGGCCAAACACCTGCCCGACAACGTACCCGAGGAGGAGAAGGTGGCCCGCTTGAATAAACTCATTCAGTTGCAAACGGAAATCAGTGCCGAGCAAAACAAGAAGGATGAGGGCCTGGAATTTGAGATACTTATTGAGCGTTTTGCCAAGCGCGATCGCAATCATCTCATGGGACGAACCGAACAGAACAAGGCCGTTATCATTCCTAAAGGTAATCATCATATCGGTGAACGGGTGAAAGTAAGAATCACCGGCTCTACCAGTGCCACGTTGTTTGGCGAAGAAATATAATTCAGTCTGACCCCGACAGGTAGCGTCAGGCCCTTTTAAAAAGCCATTTCATGAAAGAATTCCTTCAAGTTCTCCTTCGGTTTGTGCCGCCCTACAAGCGTTACTTGGCGTGGAGCGTGTTCTTCAATATCCTTTCGGCCATATTGAACGTATTCTCTTTTGCCACGCTGATACCCATGCTCAGCATTCTCTTTAAGACCGGCGATGGACAGAGTGCTACGTCGCTCATGCCCGTTACGCTCAGTAACCTGAAGGATTCGCTGATGAACAACATGGACTATTATGTGAGTCAGCTCGTCAACAGCTGGGGTGCCACCACCACATTGCTCATCATCGGCCTCATGTTGGCTTTCATGACCATGCTCAAGACGGCCGCCTACTTCCTTTCTTCGGCCACAATTATCCCCATTCGTACAGGTGTGGTGCGCGATATCCGCAACCAACTCTATCAGAAAATCAACGCGTTGCCCATCGGTTTCTTCAGCGAGGAGCGCAAAGGCGATATCATTGCCCGCATGAGTGGTGACGTGCAGGAGATAGAAAGCTCTATCATGTCGAGCCTTGACATGCTTTTCAAGAACCCTATTCTTATCGTTATCTACTTCTCGGCCTTAGTGTTGCTGTCGTGGCAGCTGACGATTTTCA
Source organism: uncultured Prevotella sp. (assembly GCA_963547405.1). Classification (GTDB taxonomy): domain Bacteria; phylum Bacteroidota; class Bacteroidia; order Bacteroidales; family Bacteroidaceae; genus Prevotella. The sequence continues at coordinate 8,190 of CAUURC010000051.1, read as the reverse complement.
CCATTGTTTTCGTGCCCCTTTTCGGTTGGTTCATGGGATTGGTGGGACGCAAGCTCAAGGCCCGGAGCATCAAAGCGCAAGCCCTGTGGAGCGATACGATGAGTCAGGTGGAGGAAACGCTTGGCGGTTTGCGCATCATCAAAGCCTTCTGTGCCGAGGAAAAGATGAACCGCCGCTTCGATCGCGTCAATTCGGCCTATCGAAGTGACATCATGCGGGTGAATATTCGTCAGCAAATGGCCCATCCTATGAGTGAGTTTCTGGGTACGGTGATGATTGTTGTCGTGCTGTGGTTCGGCGGTATTCTCGTGTTGAGCAATAAAACCATCGACGGGCCTTCGTTTATCTATTACATGACGCTGCTTTATAGTATCATCAATCCGCTGAAAGAGTTTTCCAAAGCGGGATATAACATACCGAAGGGACTGGCCTCGATGGAACGTGTAGACAAGATACTGAAGGCCGAAATTGATATTAAAGAGAAAGAAAATCCCACCCATATCAGTAGTTTTGAGCATCAGATAGAATTTCGTAATGTCAGTTTCGCCTATCGTTCGTCATCATCGGCCGAGGGCGAACCGCTCATTTACGTGCTCAAGAACATTAACCTCATCATTCCCAAGGGTAAGACCGTGGCCTTGGTAGGTCAGAGTGGGTCGGGTAAGAGTACGCTTGTCGACCTGATTCCACGTTATTACGACGTGCAGGAAGGTGAGGTATTGATAGATGGAATCAACGTGCGCGACCTTGGTTTGCACGATCTTCGCCAACTCATCGGTAACGTTAATCAGGAAGCAATCTTATTTAACGACACATTCCGCAATAACATTTCCTTCGGCGTAGACAACGCTACGGAGGATCAAATCATAGAAGCGGCCAAGATAGCCAATGCCTACGACTTCATCATGGCGTCGGAACAAGGCTTCGATACCAATATTGGCGACCGTGGCGGAAGGCTGTCGGGAGGGCAGCGTCAGCGTGTAAGTATTGCGCGTGCCATCCTAAAGAACCCGCCCATACTGATCCTTGACGAAGCCACTTCGGCACTCGACACCGAGAGCGAACGGCTCGTTCAGGATGCTTTGGAACGACTAATGAAGACGCGTACCACTGTGGCTATCGCCCATCGCCTGTCTACCATCAAGAATGCCGACGAAATATGCGTGCTTCACGAGGGCCGTATCGTGGAGCGTGGTACCCACCAAAGCCTCATCAATAAGGATGGGTATTATAAGAAGTTGCACGATATGCAGGCTTAAATCTATGCTTAAATTGTTCTACATGCTTTCGTTGTTGCCGTTGCGCCTGCTCTATGTACTGGCCGACTTCGAGTATCTGTTGCTCTATTACGTCTTCAGATATCGGAGAAGTACGGTGCGACGCAACCTGACAAGCTCGTTTCCCGAGAAGAGCGAGAAGGAAATCCGAAGCATTGAGCGCGACTTCTACCGATGGTTTGCCGATTACTTCTTCGAGGCTCTCAAACTGTTGTCCATCAGCGATAGTGAATTGCGGCGTCGATTCAGAACCATCGGTTCCGAACAGGTAGAACAGTGCTTTTGCGAGGGCCAGAACGTGGCGGCCATTTTGGGACATTACTGCAATTGGGAATGGCTTTCGTGCGTGGGAATCGACCTTGATGAAAGTCGCGTAACGGGCTTAGTATATCATCCGTTGCGCAACAAGACCTTTGATAATCTCTATCGTCGTATCCGTTCGCATGAAAAGAACGGCATTCCCATTCCAAAACAAGACATCCTGCGCTACCTTGTCGATTACCGCCGTCGTGGTATTATGTCTATCTTCGGCTACATCAGCGACCAAGGACCTAAGTGGAAGAACATCCATTTGTGGCTACCTTTCCTCAATCATCCCGAAACACCGGTGTTCACAGGCGGCGAACGCATCATGCGCAAGATGAACAACGCCGTGTTCTATGTAGAAATGAGTCGTCCGCGCCGTGGTTATTACACTGCCACCTATCATCTTATCACCCGCAGTCCCAATGATATGGCCGAGCATGGCATTACCACTCGCTTCTTCCAAATGCTCGAAACTACCATCCGTCGTGAACCACGCTACTATCTGTGGACGCACAACCGCTGGAAACGCACCAAAGAAGAGTTTGACAAGCGCTTTGAAGTGGTAGGTGGAAAGAATATTCCGAGAACAACCTAAGCCGCTCAAATGGATGTGAACGAATCAACCTTATAAACTTAATAAGTATAATAAAAAGAAATTCAAAACTAACTTCGATATGAAGATTAACCCCAAATACACTCACTTACAGGCGTGGCTCGAGGCTCTTCCCGCCCGCTTCGAGGCCGAAGGCGAACACGTCTATGGGGGAAAGCGTAATCTTATCAAGAAATTCACGGCACCCGATGGCACCATCCTTAACGTGAAACGCTATTGCCGTCCGGCGCACATCAACCTGTTGATTTACTCTCTTGGCATCCGCAAACCCAAGGGACAGCGGGCTTGGAAATATCCCCGACTGCTTCGGGAGGCCGGTTTTGAAACGCCCGAACCTGTAGCTTATATCGAAGAACGCCACATGGGCCTGCTCGGTTACAGCTATTTCATCAGTCTGCAATGCCCCTACCCTAACGATATGTATCAGTTTGGGCGAGCCCAGAAAGGCTCCTACGAGGATTTCTGCAGTGCTTTTTCTCGCTATACGGCCCGACTTCACAATGCCGGAATCATGCATCTCGATTATTCGCCGGGCAATATACTGTGGGATCGCTTGCCCGATGGCAAGTTTGTATTCTCTTTGGTCGATATCAACCGTCTACGTTTCGGCACCGTCAGCAAGCAACAGGGATGCGCCAACTTCGCTCGCCTGTGGGGTTCCATTCGTTTCTTCATGCTTTTGGGCCGCGGTTATGCCACCGCTCGTGGCTATGACGTCAATGAGACCGAGCGTCTTATCCTGTCCGCACGCCGTAAGTTCTGGACCAAATACTTGAAGAAGCATAGTGTTTCCTATCGTGTAGAATTGTAAAAAAGTAAAAGTTCGCTATCGTTTTTAGCGATGATTCCAATCAGTTATTTTGATTCGTCACATCGTATGAATATTCTCGTTATCCGCTTTCGCCAGATGGGCGACGCCATTCTTTCAACCGTAGTGCTCAATGCGCTTCGCCGTATGTTTCCCGACGCCACCATCGACTTTGTGCTCAACGAAAACCTCTGCCCGCTTTTTGAAGGACATCCTGCCATCGACCGCATAATTCCTTTCAGTTATGACGAACGTCACAGCCTATGGCGCTATTTGCGCAAGGTGTGGCAGACGGTTCGTCGTGGTCGTTACGACGTGATTATCGACATGCGCTCCACTCCCAACACTCTACCCTTCGTAGTTTTCTCGCTACGGTCGCGCTTTCGCGTCGGACTGCGCAAGCCCCACGCCTTATCGTTCTACAATCATACGGTCGAAACTTGTCGCTCCGACCAAAATATCATAGACCACAATCTGTCTTTCCTGCGACCGCTCGAGTCAATAACGCCCATTCCACGCGACGCCACCTTCTCGCTCCACATCAGCGATGAGGAACAAGCACGCTATCAGGCTTATCTTCGCGCTGAGGGTGTCGACTTGCAACGCCCCATTCTGCTGGTCGGCGTCACCGGTAAACTGCTTAGTAAGACTTGGGATGAAGATCGAATGACGGAAGTGTTGCGTCGGATGATACAGAGATGGCCTCATCTTCAATTCATTTTCAACTACGCGCCCGGTCGGGAGAAGGAGAATGCGCTGCGCGTCTATGAGCAGTTGGGCTGCCCGAAGAACGTTTTTATCCAAGTAGAAGCCCGCAGTCAGCGCGAGTTGGTGGCCCTCTGTTCGGCCGCAACAATGTATTTCGGCAATGAAGGCGGAGCCCGCCACGTGGTACACGCCTGCGGCAAACCCTCATTTGTGGTGTTCGCGCCGAATATCAGCAAAGCCAAATGGCTGCCTCAGAACAATATTCCGACCGAAGGCATTACCGCTTGGGAGCTGGGTGCTACGCCGGATATGACCAACAGCGAAGCTTACGCCTGCATCACGCCCGACGCCGTGTGGGAGCGATTGCAGCCTTTTGGCGATGCTGTATGGAAGGCTTTGTAAGGTGATGATTGGTCCTCATGGATGTTTCGATGAAAAGTTAATGAAACATTATAAATTTGGGGATTAATAAAATAATTGTAATTTTGTCGTGTAAGTATATCAGTAATACTATTCTATTCGTATAAATTCATTCAGAGTTTCAACCGCGTTCTATCGGAGTGATGGGTATTAATTTGTCATTATTAACGAGAAAAATGCGGAATTATTAATTTTATAAATACTTTATCAAATGAAAAAATCAAATGATGAAAAAGATTTTGCTGCTGGTTTCCGTGGCATGCGTCTCTTGAATCCAGCCAAGATGTCAGATTTGACGGGTGGTAGAAAGCCACTTCAATGTGGTTCTCATATTGTTTATCAATGCGCAGTCTTTGAAGTTAAATGTACTAAAGGATTTACTTATCATTGTACATCAATAAAATTCACTACCCATTGTAGTTCAAAGCAGACGGTTGATCTTACCATGATCCAGCATCTTCAAACAAGCAATGCTGATAATCTTGCAGAAGTAGGTATAGAGGATTAAAAATATGAAAGCTTTTAAGGGTGTGTTACAACAAAAATGAATACTCTTGAAAGTTTAAATTATAACGATTAGAATGAAAAGAGCCATGTCAGACTCTGTTTTCGAGTAATGACATGACTCTTTTCATTATCTTTTAGGGAAGTCAAGTCTCAAACTAAGTGTTTTTTTAACTGGGATTGAGTTTTGATACATCCTTTTTTTATGACATAAAAATATCGGCTACCCAAATATACGTTCCATGAAAAGATGTAATAAAGCGCCGATATCAACAAAGACATGGAACGACTTTAAAATATATAAGATTAAGATAATACATGGACAAGAGCATTAAAATCATTAAAGTAAATGAAAGCGAGTATTTGTTGTTTCATGGTAAGAGTTTAAGTATGCTGAATGTCACGGCAGAGAGTGCGCCGGAACTATTCAACGAAATCAAGAGCAATGGCGAAGACGCGCCTTTATGTATAGACAAAGAGCTGGAAGAATACCTTAATTCAATACCTATCAACAAAGCAGATGACTTTGACTCTACAATGCCTTCTCTGCTAAAGACTTTAGTGATGCCCATTTCGGCCGGATGTAATCTGGCTTGTCCCTATTGCTTTGCTCAGACAAGCAAGGGCAATATGAACTTTAAGGACTACACAAAGGAAGACGTCGACAGACTGTTGAATCTGCTGGCCGAGAGAAAAGTAGAGGAAGAGATTACATTGGTGTTCTTCGGTGGAGAACCCATGATAAGGTTTGACATCATCGAGTATACCGTCAATCAGGTGAAGCTTTATCCGCAGCTGAAGATAGGTTATTCTATCACGACGAACGGAACACTTCTTACGGAAAAGAATATCGCCTTCATGAAGGAGAATAATTTTAGTATTCTGATCAGTATTGACGGTATGGACAATGAATTTAATTACAGGAGGTTCCACAATGGGCGATCGAGCGTGCCACGGGTGCTCAAAGCCATTGAAAAGCTGAAAAAGTTAGAAGTAGATTTTGAAATCAGAGCGACGATTACCAGTGATAATCCCTATGTCTACGACACTTATATATTTTTGGAACAGTTGGAAGTGACCTTCCTTTTAGCCTTTGCTTATCAGTCGGAGAACAAGCGGCATCACGAACTTACTGAATTTAATAGCAAATCGTTGGTTAATATCAGAAATGAATTTGAACGTCTGTTAGTGTATTACAAGGAATGCATGGACGCCCAAAAGCCTATTTATAACAAGTTGATATCGCAGTTGGGCGAGATTTTACAGAACCGAACCGTACAGAAGTACGAGTGTGGTGCCGGCTATATGTACCATACCATCATGTCGGACGGCACAATGTATTCCTGTCCCCATTTCATGAACGAGAGCGACTGCTCGCTGGGCAACATCACCCAATGGCCTTTCGACAATCTCATGGATCATGATTTTATCCCTGTACCTTATGACGAAATACCCGGTTGTCAGGATTGCTGGGCCTTGCATCTGTGTAATGGCGGATGCGCAAGTCAGAAATATTCGATGGGTCGAAAAGCTAATCAGCCGTATGAGGAAAGAAAGTGCGAGCTTGACAAAGTCATGTATGAATTCTTTATAAAGATCTATTACGAACACCTCAAGCACGTGCAACCGGAATAGGATAAAAACAAGACACCCCTTTATCCTCTAACCCCCAATAATTCCTTATAAAGCGCAATATACTCCTTGGTATATTGCTCGAAACTATACGAGCGGGCATATTCAATCTCAGCCCTATCGACCGGCTTGAGCAGTCCTTTCTTCACCTCATCGGCCATGTATTGTGGCTCGAAATGATCCCAATAGAACGCGTAGTCCTTACCGATTTCGGGCAGACAGGTCAGTCGTGAAGAAAAGACATGCTTGCCAAACTGCATCGCTTCAATCAGTGGCAGCCCGAAACCCTCGAGCCTACTGGGGAAGAGAAAGGCGTCGCAATGCTGGTAGAGCCACACTTTCTCTTCGTCGCTAATCGTTCCGGGCAGGAAAATACGTCCCGTATTGAGTTCGGCGATGCGCTGTTCGAGCTGTCGGGCAAACTTAAAATGCTTGTCGCCACAGATATAGAGCGAGTAGCCCTCCATGTAAGGCATCATCTCCACCAGCTTCATGAAGTTCTTTTTCTCACGGATTTGTCCGATGGTAAATAGAATCTTGTTGCCGTCCGTAACGAAATCGGGTTTGCGCATGGGACTTCCGGGCAACCAGCCCACGCCATTGTAGACAACGCGATGGCCCTTGTCACGAAATCCCACGTGGCGACTGACCTCATCTTCCACAAACTTCGATATCGTCGTCACGTAGTCCGAGTGGCGCACATAGTGTTTCTGCTGCAGCTGGTGTTTCCAAATGCTGTAGAACTGCTTTTCATATAGATAGTTCAAGTCGTGGATGGTGAGCAACTGAAGTCGTCCTTTGGCATGCTGTCTGAAGCGGAACATCTGCGTCGTGGCGTGCCAAAGGTCTACGGGCTTGCCTAAAGCCTTCAAATCCTTTCGGGCGTATTCCTTACGGATATAGTCGAAATCGGGCCCTAAAAAGCCTACAAATCGCTCCGGCACCATCAGGATGAAATGCAGTTGGTCGTCGCGTTGCAACGCCAGTTGCTTGCTGAATTCTTTTTCTACATAGCCAAATCCGCAGTAAGTACCTAAATGCGAAAGGTCGATCAGAATATTCTTCATTTGCTCGAATACGATAAATTACGTCTGCAAAAATAGTGTTATTTGTCCAATAATCCCCTCTTTCTGATGAATTTCATGCCCGTCTGAAGGGGATTTAGCCGTTCAGACGCAAATGGTTACGCATATTTTCCATACCTTTGCAGCCATAATAGTAATGATAAAAAACAATGAAAGAACAACAACCACGCATATCCGACGCCGAAACGCGTGAAATGCAGCATTATCTTTTAGATATTCTGACGGCTATCGACCGTGTTTGTAAAACGCACCATCTTAATTATTATCTCATTGCAGGCACCATGTTGGGTGCCGTACGCCACAAAGGATTCGTGCCATGGGACGACGATGCCGACGTGGCGCTGCCCCGTAAGGACTATGATAAGCTCATCGCACACGCCAACGAGTGGCTTCCGCCGCATCTGGAGCTTGTCAGCGGCGTGCAGAATCCATACTATCCCTATGCTTTTGCTCGTATTCAGAACAAGAATACTACCTATATCCTGCGACGTTGCTTCAATTTCGTGGGCGGACTACCTGTCGATGTGTTTCCCCTCGACGGCATGACACGCAACCCCTTGGCCCGCTATATCCACTACAAACGCTACGACGTGCTGATTCGTCTGATGTATTTTGCACAGCGCGACCCTTACAAACACGGGCGCGGAATCAGTTGTCTCTTTATCAAAATGTGTCATAAGCTCTTGTCGCAGTCGTGGCTCCACCGTCGGCTCGACGCCCTGCAGCGCCAGTATTCCATTGAGAAGACCGGACTTGTGTCCGATCACGACAACAAACCCGAGCGTGGAATCCAGCCCCGTGAGGTCTATGGCAAGCCCACTCCCGTCAGCTTCGAGG
>CAUURC010000050.1:0-21043 GCA_963547405.1 uncultured Prevotella sp. | reverse complement strand
ACCATAAAGATAGAAAACTACAAAACGTTAGTTGACTTCAGACAAAGTAATAAAAGTAAAGAGTTTGTTACGGCAGAAACAGGGGATGAGGCCACTGAGCAACAACGACAATACATTCAGCTCGGCAATGTATTTCATCATATATTTGCATCCATCCAAACGACTCAGGATATTCCGAAAATACTTGAAGATTTAGAAAAAGAAGGAGTTCTCTTCGACAATTATTTGACAAAAGAGAAGTTAATATCTATGCTCAAGAAACGCTTTACTAATAAAGTAGTAAAAGATTGGTTTTCTGACAGATGGGATCTGTTCAATGAATGTTCGATTCTGCGTTATGATTCTATTACAAACCAAGTAATAGAAAGACGTCCCGACCGTGTGATGAGTGATGGAAAAAGGATAATCGTTGTCGATTTTAAGTTTGGAAAGGAACGTGAACAATATAAAGACCAAGTGAGAGAGTACATGCTATTGCTTCGAGATATGGGATACCAACAAGTTGAAGGATATCTTTGGTATGTTTATGCAAATCATATAGAGCAAGTATTATGAATACATTTCTACACGATGTCGCTACCGACATCATTCAAAAATATGGCACTAACTTATCAAGAATAGCCATCGTTTTTCCCAACAAGCGTGCCTCGCTGTTCTTAAATCAGCATCTAGCTAAGTCTGTGGACAAACCATTATGGAGTCCGGCATATATAACAATCAGTGACTTATTCCGCCAACATTCGGCTAAAACTGTTGCAGATCCGATCAAGTTGATTTGCGACTTGCATAAAAGTTTTAATGAAGTGACGATGTTGAATGAATCACTTGACCATTTTTATGGATGGGGAGAATTATTATTGTCGGACTTTGACGATATTGATAAAAATATGGGAAATCCACAATTGATATTCTCCAATCTGAAAGATATCCATGAGTTAGATAATCTGGAGTATTTGACAGAAGAACAAATCGTTGCACTCAAAAGGTTCTTCAACAATTTCAATCAAGAACAAGACTCAGAATTAAAGAAGCGTTTTTTACAGTTGTGGAGTAATATAGAGTCAGTTTACAATCATTTTAGAAAACGACTTACTGAGCAAAACATTGCCTACGAAGGAATGCTTTACCGAGAGGTTGCCGAACAACGGAATGTTGATTTCAAGTACGATTTATATATTTTTGTTGGATTCAACATGATGCAAAAGGTAGAGTTAGCCATCTGTGATAAACTGCAGGCAATGAAGAAGGCTAAATTTTATTGGGATTTTGACCAATATTATATGCCGAAAAAGAATGAAATAGATAAAGAAGCAGGTCGTTATATTGCCTCCTACCTGAGTCACTACCCTAATGAATTTGAAAATAATGACTTCAATATATATAACCACTTTGCAGTTCCCAAAGCCATAACTTTTGTTAGTTCAGCTACGGAAAATATTCAAGGACGCTATGTAAGTCATTGGTTGCAACAGGAGCAGCGTATGAAAGACGGTGCAAAGACGGCAATCATTCTGTGTAATGAAAGCTTATTGCAAACGGTGATTCATAGCTTGCCACCAACATATTGTGATATCGATGGAGAAAAAGACTTAAAAGTGAATGTTACAACCGGTTATCCTCTCCGGCAATCTCCTGTTTCGACCTTTGTAAAAACGCTATTTCTGCTTCAGACCGAAGGCTATAAGGCTGAGCTTCGGAAATATAGATGGTATTGGGTAAAGAAGGTCTTAGGCCATCCCTACAGCGCATACTTATCAGAGAATGTACATGAATTGTTGATTAAACTAAACAAAAAATCTCGAATTTTACTTCAGGAAGAAGAATTTGGAGAGGATGAGGGCATGAAACTTCTTTTCAGGCATGAGGAAGGAAATGAGGCAATCTGTAGTTGGATATGCGAAGTGCTACAATATTTAGGAATAGCTGTGGCCAAAGAAACGAATAATCGCCAAGAGGCATTGGACCCCCTATTGCAAGAGTCTCTCTTTCGGATGTACACGCTGATGAACAGGCTGCTTGCACTCATTAAGTCCGGCGATTTATCTGTAGATGTCATAACTTTACAAAGTCTTTTGCAACAACTAATCGCTTCAACAGCTATCCCATTCCACGGTGAGCCTATTATCGGAGTACAAGTGATGGGCGTGTTGGAAACCAGAAACTTGGACTTTGAGCATGTTTTGATTCTTTCATGTAACGAAGGGAATATGCCTAAAGGGGTCAATGACGCTTCGTTTATCCCCTACTCTATACGTAAGGCTAATGAACTAACGACCGTCGATAATAAAGTAAATATATACGCATATTATTTTTACAGACTACTACAACGTGCCAAAGATGTAACCATCCTTTATAACAATGCGTGTAACGAAGGGCAAAAGGGAGAAATGAGTCGTTTTATGCTTCAGCTGTTAGTTGAAAGCAATCATTCTATCAAGCGAGAAAATTTGAATGCGGGTCAGACACCATTATCCCTGATAAGTATTGGTATCAAAAAAGATGAAAACGTAATGAAGATTCTCAATGAGATGGAAAAGATATCACCATCGGCATTGGGGGTATATTTAAGGTGCCAGTTACGATTTTATTATCAGTACATTGCCGGGATAAGACAGCCTGACAATCAAGAAAGCGATATCGACAATCGCATTTTTGGTAATATCTTCCATAGGGCGGCAGAATTATTATATTTGCCTTATACCGAGCGTAGCAACCGGATAGAATTAGAAGATCTGCAGCGAATCAGAAAGGATGAACTTGCTTTGAAATTGTTGATAGATAGGGCTTTTAAAGAAGAGTTCTTCAATTCATCCGTAAATGAACAAGTTGAATATAATGGGCTACAACTGATAACTCGACAGGTTATTTTATCCTATATGAAGAATCTTATTGAACTGGATATGAAGAAGGCTCCCTTCTTTGTAGTCGGAACAGAAAAAGAGATTAATCAGTGGTATGATATAAAAGTTGGTTCAGCAGAAAGGAGAATAAATCTTTATGGTAAAATAGACCGATTAGACAGAACGATTCAGGATGAACTGCAGGTTATAGATTATAAAACCGGCCGTGCAAGCAAGAGCATGACTTTCGGTAGTGTAGAAGAAATCTTTATCCCCCAAAATATTAACAAGCATGCTGATTATTATCTTCAGGCTATGCTCTATGCCCTCATGGTGAGCGAGGATGATAACATCAATCCAAAAAGAAAGTCGGTCAGCCCCTCGCTGCTTTTCATTCAGAGCACTTTCAACAATGATTATAACCCAATACTGGCAATTGATAAGAATGCAATTACAGACATTGCGGACTACAAGGATATTTTCACGGGAGAAGTCGTGAAGCTCATCTCAGAAATACTGAATCCCGGCTATAATTTTGAACCAACACCAGAAACTCATCGCTGCACAAATTGCCCTTATAGACAAATCTGTAAAAGCTCCGAAAAATGCTGAATCGTAATAAGGTCGTTATGCATAAAATCATCAATACTTTCATGCAACCATGTCGTATGAAACGGAATATGGACGGCATGTGCACCAATCTGCAGGGCAGGAATCACATCGGACTTCAGAGAGTTGCCCACCATCAGTAAATCCTTGGGACACACATGCAAGGTTTCGCATAGATCTTGATATTCAGCAGCCGTTTTATCGGAAGAGATCTTGATATGATGGAAGTATGGGATAAGGCCGGAACGTTTTAATTTGTTTTCTTGATCGAGTAATTCTCCTTTTGTGAATACTGCCAGTTTTAACTGCGTATGCTTACGAAAGAACCTCAATGTTTCTTCTACCTCTGGCAGTGGATGTGCAGGAATGTTAAGTAAAGACTTGCCAAGCGCTACGATTTCCGCAATAGCTGATGCAGGAATCTGTCCCCTACTCATTTTGATAGCATTCTCAACCAGCGAAATGGTAAATGCTTTACAGCCATATCCCAACGCTGCCATATTGCCAGTTTCTATATTAAACAGGCTACTCTTAATCTGTTCTTCCGTATCATAAGCAGATAAGATAGAAGCATATTGTACTTCTACTTTGTCAAAATAAGATTGACAGTCCCACAGTGTGTCGTCTGCGTCAAATGCGATGGCTTTTATTTTCATCGTAGTTCAGGAACTATTGCCAAATATTCGACATCCTCAGCCGTTTCGTTTACAAAGTGATGTTTGTGTCCCTTGGGGCAATAGTGAACTTGCCCCGCTTCAACTGATTCTTTCTCGCCATTATCATAAAAGGTCATTATACCGTTCACGATATAAATTACTTCACAATTTACATCGTGAAGATGATCACCGCTCGAAGCTCCCGGCGCGAGGACACTCTTCATAATCTTGATGTTGTCATCCACATAGTTGCGCATTCGTAACTCTCCGTCACCACCCTTGAACCCCATAATACAGGCTTCGGATTGGTTATTAAAATCTATTACCATAACCTTTATATATAGTTAGCATTCGCAAAAGTATATAAAATACATGTAGCCACAAAATACTTTTATTCCAAATCCGATCTATTTTGTATACGAATGACACAAGGAAAAATGTTTCTGACATTCGTATTCGCCAACATTACAACGATAGCAGAATTACCGCTATGTGGTAATTAGATTACCACCACATGGTAATAGTCTTACCGCAGCGTGGTAGTCTTGTTACCACTGTAGTGTACTGGAATTAGTTGACAGCTTTTATAGTTAAATACTCCTTATGTTGACAAACTTCATCCTTATGTTAGACTGAGGTTGTCAGCTATGTGGTAATAGCATTACCAAAATATGATGTCATTTAGTAATTACCCAACTGCTTTGTGACATAGCTGCTTGGGGGGAGTAATATATTTCTTAAAAGTAATGGCTACTGATAATCTTTCTTTGTAAATATTGCTCTAAAGAGGACCTTCTTAGGAGATTGCGTTGAATGGCAAACATATTCAAAATTGAACCCTGCCTCCTTATACACCTTCAGATTTGTATTATCAATAATACCCTTAGATAACCCTTCTCGTATCTTGGCATGAACCTTATTGATGATCCTACTATTGTCGAACATGCCAGAGAATGAACAATAATACGTGTAGGTTCTTGTTGATTTGTAGAAAACAACACTATCGGTGCGTGTATTGTTGGCAATTGGGGTCGGACAATATTTTTTCGTAAACTCTGAGGCTTCACGACTTGCCCTGTCTTCTAAACTTTCATGCCCGCAAGCTAAAAGAAATAGACTGGAAGATATTACTAAAAGATATTTATACATAAAAAGATGACTATTTAGTGCAAAGTTATTGTTTATTTGAACATCTACCAACAGTTCGTTGTTTTTTATCGTGCATCGGCTAACAAATCAATTAAATTAATTACCTTTGCAACTTAAAGAATAAAATAGATGAATCATATAAGAAATTTCTGCATTATCGCCCATATTGACCACGGCAAGTCTACATTAGCAGACAGGCTATTGGAGTTTACGAAGACCATTCAAGTAACAGAAGGACAAATGCTTGACAATATGGATCTTGAACGTGAAAGAGGTATTACGATTAAGAGCCACGCTATCCAAATGGAATACCAAGCCAAGAATGGAGAAAAGTATATTCTTAATCTGATAGATACACCGGGGCACGTTGATTTCTCTTACGAAGTGTCGCGAAGTATCGCTGCTTGCGAAGGTGCATTGCTCGTTGTTGATGCTACCCAAGGAGTGCAAGCCCAAACTATTTCTAATCTTTACATGGCCATTGAACATGATTTAGAAATAATCCCAGTCATCAATAAAATTGATATGCCCAACGCCATGCCGGATGAGGTTGAGGATGAAATTGTCGACCTTATTGGTTGTGATCGTTGTGATATCATCCGTGCTTCGGGAAGAACAGGCGAAGGCGTAGAAACAATTTTAGAAGCTGTCATTTCGCGCATACCTCATCCGACAGGCTCTGCCGACGAGCCGGCCCAAGCACTTATCTTTGACTCTATTTTCAATAGTTTTCGTGGTATCATAGTTCTATGCAAGGTTATAAATGGAACGATCAGAAAGGGTGAAAAGGTAAAGTTTTTCAACACGGGTATGGACTATGTTGCCGACGAGGTTGGAGTGTTAAAGATGGACATGGTTCCCAAGAATGAGCTGACCGCAGGCGAGGTTGGCTATATTATCAGCGGTATCAAGACTGCAACCGAAGTTAAAGTCGGAGATACCGTAACCTCAGTTGCCAATCCTTGCAAGTCTGCTATAGAAGGTTTTATGGAGGTGAAGCCCATGGTTTTTGCCGGTGTCTATCCCGTCGATCCTAATGATTACGAGAGTCTCAGAACTTCTCTCGAAAAACTACAACTCAATGACGCGTCACTGACATTTTCACCAGAGAGTTCCATCGCCTTGGGCTTTGGTTTCCGCTGTGGATTTCTTGGGCTACTACATATGGAAATCATTCAGGAACGACTTGACAGAGAGTTCAATATGGACGTCATTACTACCGTTCCGAACGTTTCATACATGGTTTACGATAAACAAGGTCACTCAAAAGAAGTCCATAACCCTTCTGGACTACCCGACCAGACCCTAATTGACCACATAGAAGAGCCATATATCAAAGCTTCTATCATCACCGCTGGCACATTTATTGGCCCTATCATGAAGCTATGTTTAGACAAGCGCGGTGAGTTAATCAACCAGGAATACGTCAGCGGAAACAGAGTTGAGCTACATTTCATGATACCATTAGGTGAAATCGTGATAGACTTCTACGATAAACTGAAAAGTATTTCCAAAGGATATGCCTCATTTGACTACCATGTTGATTCTTTCAGACCATCAAAACTGGCCAAACTTGACATTCTCCTCAACGGCGAACCTGTTGATGCATTATCAACACTAACCCACGAGAGCAATGCCGTTACGTTTGGCAGAAGAATGTGCGAGAAACTAAAAGAGCTGATTCCACGTCAACAATTCGACATAGCGATTCAAGCTGCTATAGGCGCAAAGATTGTGGCAAGAGAAACCGTGAAGCAGGTAAGAAAGACGTTACCGCAAAATGCTATGGTGGTGACGTGAGCCGAAAAAGAAAACTCTTAGAAAAGCAGAAACAAGGAAAGAAACGAATGAAGCAGGTCGGAAATGTCCAAGTACCACAAAAAGCATTCTTGGCTGTGCTGAAGTTAGATTAATCTATTGCTACATATTTTACATTATAACTTAATGACTAAAAAACTAGAAAGGAAAGGAACATGAAAGAACCTACCGAAACGACACGGGATGTCGCTCGAGAACTTGCTCGCAAATATAGTACAATGACCCTTGAAGAATTGGACCTACTTGAAAGTATCCTCGTTCCGATGAAGTTTAACAAGAACCAACTCATCTTAAAAGAAGGTGAAATCTGTGAGAATATTTACTATATCAACCAAGGCCTCATTCGTCAATTTTATTTTAAGAATGGAAAAGAAGTAACCGAACATCTCGGCGAGAATCGAACCATTTTCATGTGCATTGAAAGCCTTTTTAAAGAAGAGCCAACCAAACTGCAGGTCGAAGCCATAGAACCATCCTTTATCTATGCCCTTCCCAAAAAAGACTTAGAGAGCGTTGCCCTACACAATGTCAACATCCAAATTCTATATCGAAAAATATTAGAAGAAAGCTTGATCCTATCACAGATTCATGCAGACTTAGTAAGATTTGAAACCGCACAAGATCGATATAAAAAAATGTGCAAGCTGATGCCGCAAGTTGTGCTCCGTGCCCCATTATTATATATAGCCAGCTATCTACAAATGACGCCCGAAACATTATCCAGAGTGCGCTCTTCCACTCTTTTAGATTAACAAATTAAATCTGCTTTTAGAGTTTCTCCTTATCAAATCCAAGTCATTTATAAAACTTCTCGGAAACATATTTTTTGATTTTTTTTGCCCACGACCTCTGTATTTCATAACGCAGAGGGTGTTTCTATTTTGCTTCTTTTATAAATCAAAAGCGAGATGTCGCAACCAGACATCTCGCTTCAATATTTTTATCAACCAAAAATTATTCAAACACTTCGTTAATTTCGTTCATAGGATCTTCCTCGTTTGGCTCCTTGATACATGGATTATAGGCGGAAGGAAGCTGAAATTTAGCATCTTCCATATAGCCCAACGACTTGTCATGATAAACCTTGCGCATATAATACGCCCAGATAGGTAATGCCATGGTCGCGCCCTGCCCCATTCGCATAGTATCAAAGTGAATATCGCGGTCTTCACCACCTACCCAGCAGCCGCTTACAAGTTCGGGGGTGAAGCCCATAAACCATGCGTCGCTGTTGCGGTTGGTCGTTCCTGTCTTGCCACCGATTTCTCCTGTGAAGTTATATTTGTATCGGAGACGACCGGCTGTGCCCTCGTCGACTACAGCTTTAAGCAAGACCAGCATTTTATTGGCACTCTCGGAACTGATCACTTCATTCATGCGAGGTTGGAATCGGGCCACAACGTTGCCCTCGTTGTCTTCGATGCGTGAAACGAACATTGGTGCCGTGCGTATGCCGTGGTTTGCGAATGCTGTATAGGCACTGACCATTTCTGCTACGGAAACTTCGCATGGCCCCAGACATAAAGCCATCGAAGGATGGATGTCGGGGTTATGAATGCCGAAGTCGTGCAGCATTTGAACGAACTGACGTGGGTTCATCTTACTCATTAAATAAGCTGAAATCCAGTTATTGGACTGCGCCAATCCCCATTTCAGCGTAACCATCTGTCCATAGCGACTATGAGAAGTATTGCGAGGTGTCCATCGTTGTCCTGCTACGACATACGAACGTTGGATGTTGGGAGCTTGATCGCAGGGCGAAAAACCATTCTCCATGGCCATGGCGTACAAGTAAGGCTTGATGGTGGAGCCTACCTGACGGCGTCCGCCCATCACCATGTCGTACATGAAATGATTGTAGTTTAAACCACCGACATAGGCCTTAACGGCTCCGGTCTTAGGATCCATGCTCATGAAACCGGCTCGGAGAAATTTCTTATAGTAGCGAATGCTGTCCATAGGCGTCATGACTGTGTCTAAATCTCCGTGGTACGTAAATACGGTCATGTCGACAGGCTTGCGGAATGCGGCCTTAATTTCCTGTTCACTGGCCCCTGCGGCTTTCATTGCACGGTAGCGTTCGCTTTGAACCATGGCTCTGTTCAATATCTTGCGCACTTGGTCGGCTGTAAGTTGGTCGGTAAATGGGGCTGTGGCCTTGTTTCTTTTTTCTTTATTGAACTCGGGTTGTAGAAATCTGGCAACATGCGCATAAACAGCTTCCTCTGCATATAGCTGCATTCGTGAGTCGATGGTAGTAAAGACTTTTAGGCCATCTGTATAAATATTATAAGGGCTGCCGTCTTTCTTAAAATTCTTATTACACCATCCATATAGTGGATCTGTGCTCCATGCAATGGAATCAATCGTGTATTGAACCCGATTCCAAGCAGGATATTCTTCTTTTTCCGGTCGTTTAGCCATCATGTATTGGCGCAGAAACTCACGAAAATAAGTAGCTGTACCCTCTTTATGATCTGTACGATGGAATGACAACTTTAAAGGTTCGTCGCAATATTGGTTATATTCTGCTTTAGAAAGATAGCCCACTTTCTGCATTTGGCCAAGAACCACGTTGCGTCGTTGCAGACAACGCTCGGGATATCGTACGGGGTTGAACAAGGAAGGGTTCTTGCAAAGGCCGATTAAGGTGGCAGCCTCTGTTATGGTCAAGTCTTTTGGCTCTTTATTAAAATAGGTGCTTGCGGCCGTTTTAATTCCAACCGCATTGTGGAGGAAATCAAAATAATTAAGATAGAGCGTAATGATTTCTTCCTTTGTATAAGTACGTTCCAGCTTAACGGCAATGACCCATTCGATAGGTTTCTGAAGCAAACGTTCCTGCACGCTGCCGGCTGTTGATGAATAGAGCTGCTTGGCCAGCTGTTGGGTAATGGTACTGCCGCCACCCGCGCTGGCTTGACCAAAGATTCCACGTTTCACGACCGCACGTGCCAACGCAATGAAATCTATGCCGGAATGCTCGTAAAAGCGTTCGTCTTCAGTAGCAACCAATGCTTTTACCAAATAAGGGGATATCTTATTATAAGGAACAGCAACTCTATTCTCTTTATTTAAGTTCCAAGTACCGATTACTTTACCGTCGCTTGAATAGACTTGTGTGGCAAATCTGCCAATGGGATTCTGTAAATCATTGATAGGAGGCATGTATCCTATCCAGCCATTCCAAATGGCTACAAATGCCAATATTGATGTTATTACTGCAATTGCTAATATACTCCAGAGGAAATGAATAAGCACTCTACGCATAATAGGTCACATATTTAATTTTGACAAAATTACAACTTTTCCACGAAATATGATTATGAAAATAAAAATTATGCCTAACTTTGAAGACGATTCGAGACCTCTCCAAACACAAATATATGGAAAAACATAATTTTGTAACGATTGCCGATCTGAGTAAAGAGCAGATTTTGCACCTTATTCAGATGGCCGAAGAATTTGAACGTCATCCCAATCGAGAGCTTTTAAAAGGAAGAATCGTGGCAACTCTTTTTTACGAACCTTCCACTCGCACCCGACTTAGTTTTGAAACTGCCGCCAACCGCTTAGGAGCAAAGGTGATAGGCTTCTCTGACGCAAAAGCATCGAGCGTTGCAAAAGGCGAAACGCTGAAGGATACGATACTGATGGTCAGCAATTATGCCGATGTGATCGCGATGCGCCATTATATTGAAGGGGCGGCACAGTATGCCAGCGAAGTGGCGCCAATCCCGATTATCAATGCCGGTGACGGCGCTCACATGCACCCCTCGCAATGTTTGCTTGACCTCTACTCTATCTATAAAACACAGGGAACACTCGAAAACCTTAATATTTATCTTGTCGGTGATCTTAAATATGGCCGAACCGTTCATTCTTTGATAACGGCCATGCGCCATTTCAATCCTACGTTTCATTTTATCGCTCCCAAAGAGTTGGCTATGCCGAATGAATACAAATTATATTGTAAAGAACAGAATATAAAGTATCAGGAGCATACGGCTTTTAATGATAAAATCATTGCCGACGCGGATATCTTGTATATGACACGCGTGCAAAAGGAACGATTCAGCGACTTGATGGAATATGAACGGGTTAAGAATGTTTATATCTTGCGTCGTAATATGCTGGGGCTGGCTCGGGAGAACATGAAAATCATGCACCCATTGCCCCGTGTGAATGAGATTGCGTATGATGTGGACGACGATCCGCATGCTTATTACATACAGCAGGCACAAAACGGCCTCTATGCACGAGAAGCCATCTTCTGCTATACTTTAGGTATTACGCTTGATGATATCAGGAATGATAAAACGATTATTGATTGAGCAGTATGGAGAACAAGAAAGAAAGACTGGTTGCCGCCATTGAGAATGGCACGGTGATAGACCATATTCCGGCAGAAAAAACCTATCAGGTGGCTGGCTTGCTGGGACTGGATAAATTGACGACACCCGTTACGATTGGTAATTATTATGCTTCGAAGAGAATGGGCAAAAAAGGAATTATCAAAGTGAGTGATAAGTTTTTTACAACGGAGGAAATCTCTCAATTGTCTGTAGTGGCTCCCAAAGTGGTGCTCAATATTATCAAGGACTTTGAGGTCGTTGAGAAAAAAACTGTAGAAACGCCTGATGAGCTACGAGGCATTGTCAGATGCAACAATCCCAAATGTATTACAAACAATGAGCCGATGCAAACGGTATTTCATGTTGTCGACAAAGTGGATGGCGTATTGAAATGCCATTATTGTGATAAAGAACAGGAGATGGGAAAAGCAGAACTTTGCTAGAATACGCAGAAAGAATTAGTTTGACTATTTTCATAACCAATTAAAACTTTTAATAATGAAAAGAGACCAAGAAATTTTCGATCTTATCGAAAAAGAACACCAACGCCAACTGAAAGGAATGGAGCTGATTGCTTCTGAAAATTTTGTAAGTAATGAGGTTATGGAAGCCATGGGCTCATACCTGACAAACAAGTATGCAGAGGGCTATCCCGGCAAACGGTATTATGGTGGTTGCCAAGTAGTAGATGAGGTAGAAACGTTGGCCATTGAACGCGTGAAGAAAGTGTTTGATGCAGAGTATGCAAATGTTCAGCCCCACTCTGGCGCGCAGGCAAACCAAGCTGTCTTTTTAGCAGTTTTGAAACCCGGCGACACTTTTATGGGACTTGATTTGGACCAAGGCGGGCATCTGTCGCATGGAAGTGAAGTCAACACTTCGGGAATATTATATAACCATATCGGATATACACTTGACCGTGAAACCGGTCGGGTTGATTATGATGAGATGGAACGATTGGCACTTGAACATAAACCTAAGCTGATTATTGGTGGTGGTTCTGCCTATAGCCGTGAATGGGACTATGCGAGAATGAGAAAGATTGCCGACGCCGTGGGGGCTTTGCTAATGATTGACATGGCTCATCCAGCTGGTCTTATTGCTGCAGGATTATTGGATAATCCTCTGAAATACGCCCATATCGTAACCACTACAACCCACAAGACGCTTCGTGGACCGCGCGGAGGCGTAATCCTCCTGGGCAAAGATTTTGATAATCCATGGGGCTACACGACGAAGAAAGGTGAGATAAAGAAGATGAGCATGCTCCTCAACTCTGCTGTATTCCCCGGAAACCAAGGTGGCCCGTTGGAGCATGTAATTGCGGCCAAGGCTGTTGGATTTGGTGAAAACCTGTTGCCTTCTTGGGTTGAATACGCCACTCAAGTGAAGACCAATGCCTCTGTTTTGGCCAACGCGCTGATAGACCATGGCTTCAGTATTGTCAGTGGAGGTACGGACAATCACTCTATGTTGCTCGACTTGAGACAGAAATATCCTGATTTGACAGGTAAAGTAGCCGAGAATGCACTGGTTGCAGCTGACATCACGGTCAATAAGAACAAAGTACCGTATGATGAGCGTTCTGCTTTCCAAACTTCAGGAATCAGACTGGGAACCGCGGCGATGACCACACGAGGCGCAAAAGAGGACATGATGTTGCTGATTGCGGACTTGATTGACGAGGTGCTTGGCAATCCCGAGAGCGAACAGGTGATTGCCCGCGTGCGTCAAAAGGTAAATGAAACAATGAAGGATTATCCTTTGTTCGTGTATTAATATTGACAGATTTAAAAAACTTTGTATGCAAATCGCAATTATTAGCATAATCTTGTTTGCGTGTTTGGTTTATGTGGGCCATCGGGTCCGCAAAGCCATTAAGCACGCGAATAACAAGTGCTATGGTTGCTCTGGTTGTGCATTAAAAGATCTGAAGAATTGTAACAAAACAAAGTAGATAACTTTATTTTATCGTAAAAAGGTCATATCTGAACAACAAACAGATATGACCTTTATTATTTATGCAGTCTGGTAAAACATCTTTCTTCTAATCTATGTCAGGGCTTGGGTAAGATTATACTCATGCTTCTTCTGTGTGTCCTCCAAATAACTAAGAAACGCCAAGTCGGGATTGGATTTTAAGTCCTACTGCGTCATGCGGAAACATGAAAAATGATTTTTTAGTCCTACTGCGTCACGCGGAAACATGAAAAATGATTTTTTGGTCCTACTGCGTTACGCGGAAACATGAAAAATGATTTTTTGGTCCTACTGCGTTACGCGGAAACACGAAAAATGTTTTTTTAGTCCTACTGCGTCACGCGGAAACACGAAAAATGATTTTTTAGTCCTACTGCGTCACGCGGAAACACGAAAAATGATTTTTTGGTCCTACTGCGCCACGCGGAAACATGAAAAATGTTTTTTTGGTCCTACTGCGTCACGCAGAAACACGAAAAATGTTTTTTGAGTCCTATAGAGGCGCGAAAGCCGTATTGATTTCCTCCTAATCTATTTTGTCGGCTAATTTGTAGCGTGCGGGCGATTGGTGCAGCCTGTCCGACAAACTGCTGAATAATAAAGGAGTATGATAGAGCCTTTTAAAAATTATTTTACTGATTATCAAAGATAAAACAACTCTTAAGGAATGACTATACAACAGCAGCCTTTTATCCTTCTCTCTGATGCCCACCATGCTTTTTATAAGAAATAACATTGCGAGTTTAATATAAAATGCCTACATTTGCAGATGAAAAGACCGTTTCGATGTTGACAATAATGATTCTCCAAAGCATTATCTATTTTACTGTCTATTCTTTTCTAATAGGCATAAGCCATTGTCAGCTTATGCTTTCCCACGACAACTCCTTAACATTTGTAATATAAAAACCCAAAAGAAATGAGTGAGAAAAACTCTTTTTTAGTTTTCTCAGGTACCAGTACGAGATACCTTGCAGAAAAGATTTGCACCAGTTTAGACTGTCCCCTTGGCAACCTGGTCGTTACCCGATTCTCTGACGGTGAGTTTGCGGTTTCCTACGAAGAGTCAATTCGTGGCCGTGACGTATTTCTTGTACAGAGCACATTCCCCAATTCTGACAACCTGATGGAACTTCTCCTGATGATCGATGCGGCCAAGCGTGCTTCTGCCCGTAACATTATTGCCGTCATTCCCTACTTTGGCTGGGCTCGTCAGGACCGCAAGGACAAGCCAAGAGTAAGCATCGGTGCCAAATTAGTGGCCGATTTGCTGAGCGTGGCCGGTATCGACCGCCTCATCACGATGGACTTGCACGCCGATCAGATACAAGGCTTCTTTGATGTTCCCGTAGACCATCTCTATGCCTCCGGCGTCATCCTGCCTTATCTGCAGAGCTTGCGTCTCAAGGATCTCGTTATCGCTTCGCCCGACGTAGGCGGTTCAAAACGCGCCAACACCTATGCCAAATATCTTGGTTGCCCTCTCGTGCTCTGCAATAAAACTCGCGCGCGCGCCAATGTCGTTGACAGCATGCAGATTATCGGTGACGTAAAAGACAAGAATGTCGTTATCGTAGACGACATGGTCGATACGGCCGGCACAATCGCTAAGGCTGCGGACATCATGAAAGCCGCCGGTGCCAAGAGTGTGCGTGCCTGTGCCTCCCACTGCGTCATGAGCGGACCCGCGTCTGAACGCGTACAGGATTCGGCATTGGAAGAAATCGTTTTCAGCGATTCCATCCCCTACTCCAACCGTTGTGCTAAGGTGAAACAACTCTCCGTGGCCGACATGATTGCCGAAACTATCCATCGTGTCGTTGAGAATGAGAGCATCTCTTCGCAATATCTCGTATAAGATACTATAACGCATCTTTTTCTATAAGCTAAAAGAAAGCGACCGGAAACCATTGCTGTTTTCCGGTCGCTTTCTTTTATTTCTGTCATCCCTTTGTCTATTCAACACAAAGAAAACGCACGCTTCTCGGCTGTCCGAATCATAGTTCGTGCCAGGAAGCTATCTCGTATCTATTCCTCGCTCATGAAGGCCAGGACCACCACCTGCCGTGAAGCCACGGCTCTCGCCACTCTCCCATGGCGACACCCAGAAAGCATACAGGTCGCCACGGGTGAGATAAAACTTCATGCGGACGGTTTTACCAGCAAGCACTGTCACGTCACCATGCTTTTTCCATGTGACACGTAACTTAGTTTTATCCACGCTCCGCAATATGTTGCAGTCTTTCTTGCCATACCCGGGAATCGTCTGTCCGTCACGATCCAGAAGTTCCACGGCCAACAAGCCTCCCTTTTCTCGTACATCGGCATTAACAAACAAATACTTGCCATCAAACGTGAGCGGTTCGGTGACAAGAAACCCTTCCTTCTTGCCGGCTTGCATAGACACGAAGCCATCGCGGCGGAGCATGGCCAGTCCGGTAGACGTATAACTATCCCACATTATCTTATTGAGACGTCGACCTGAAGCATAGAAATACAACGAATCCCCGACAATGAGCGGCGTACCGTTGACAGACTGCATGTTACCCCAGTTCCAAGCTCCCTCTGTTTCATTCACATTCATAAAAGCATGGTGGGTCGGACGATAAAAATGAAAGCCATCACGGCTGTAACCCAATGATATTACATTACGCTTCTGGATACCATCCCGCTTACAGACATCGTTTTCCGGCCCGGCCCATGCGGCATACTGACCTATCATGATGCTCTCATAAGGGATAACATCGAAATTATAAATGCCCGGATCTACCTTTGGATATTTCTCATGACGCAATTCCTTATCGTCGGGAGTAAACCAGAAGCGCATGTTCTGATCGGCAATATCATGGCGGAAACGATGCGTAAGGCTCACGAGTGTTTCGGGATTTTCGTTTTCAATATAAGCCCTCGAACGGCCTGACACCGGTGTGCCGTAACGCAAGCTGAGAGCCCAGCGGTGCGTAAACGGATTGTAGAAAGCAGTAGACCGATCATAGACATCGCCTGACTGGGCAACGCCACGGCTCCACTTACGTCCGTCGGACGAATATTTTAGGACAACCTGCCAACGTTTATCGGCAGCTCTACGCTCGATGTTGAAGAATTTCCAACGTTTTCGCGGATCTTTTTCAAAACGATCGAGCCATACGGTGGCCGCGTCACGATTACAAGTGTCGACGATATTGGTACCCGGAACGACGTCAAGGTTTACTTTATTCCACTGCTTGCCATCCTTAGACTCGGCATAGCAGGTATAAAAGGTCTGATTGCTCTCTTTGTGCATCGTGCCTGCACCGGCCAAATACCACATTTTATAGACACTTTCTTTCTCGTCGTACCAAATACCATCAGAGAAAGGCGCCGCATAGGGAGCGCCTTCGGTCGTATTCTCCCACTTCTCACCGGGCTCAAGCACCGGATTGCCTTGATAAAAATCGGGTGTATGACACACACGTTGCAAATTGGTCTGACTGATCAGAAAATCATCGACAAACAGCTGGCGTCCGTTATTAATAGGCAACACCTGCGGCTTATGCCGCAAATAAGGCACGGGCATTTCATGCCGTTCTGTTGGAATGGGATATTGCGGCGGCCATACCTTGGGCAGTTGAATACCATTATTTAAGGTTTGTGCCGATGCCACGGAAAACAAGGAGAAAAATAATATGCCGGAAAATACTTTTTTCATTATAGTAAGTTTTATGTTTTACAGACTTTAGGCGACTTCAAAACTAAAGTCGTCTTCAATTAATACTAAAGGTATCACGCTACTATTTATTTCATATAACAATATTGGTAAAAATGCTATTTTATAAAGTATAGTTTCTACTTTTCTCTTTGAAAAGTCATTTTTGGGCTTTAATGTATAATTCTCGAAGTGAATTTCTGTTGACACCAAGTGATACAAGTCGGTCCAAATCCCGAATTGCAGCCTTGGATTGTTTGGTAGACAACAACAAATCAATCCTATTCAACAGGTAATCTCGATTAGTAGAATCTCGACGAATGGCTTCAGAATAATCAAATATGGCTAATTCCAACCACCCTCTTTCTTTTTCAATTCCTCCACGCGCCGCATAAGCAACGGCACTGTCCGGATATTGATTCACCAGACTGTTTACCTGATCAAAAGCTTTTGTAAAATGCTTGGATTTCTGATTGAGTAAAGCCAACCCCAGCTGTCCTTCAAAATTTCCCGGAACTAACATGAGCAAATGCTCATAATCGAGCCGGGCAAAACTAAGTCTGCCTAACTTTTCGTTGACAAAAGCCCTGTAATAAAGTCCGGCAATATTATTAGGTTCAAGGAAGAGTATCTTATCTAAATCATCCTTGGCATAATTCCACTGCTCCAGAAGAATGTTCCAAGAAGTTTTCTTTAACCTCAAATCAATACTGTCCGGATAATAAGCCAACAGATCCGTAGCTTTAGACAATGAATCTCTCAATGTCTGATTAGACTGAGCTGACAGACTGACCACAGAAACAAAAGAGACCGCTATAATCAATATTACTTTACGCATATTACCATTTTGTAAGCAAAGATAATGGAAAAGAAAAGCTGTGGCTTTAATATTATTGTTATTATTCTACAAAAGAACAAAATAACGGAAAAAGTATTCGATAAAAAAATATATAATCAAAAAATAGTATATCTTTGCATGTATATAATAATAAACATGTTTCCCGAGTATGGACAAGCCCCCTTTGTGACAAATACCGGTTACACTTTTTAAAGACTTAAGCATTATTCTATGAACACCTCCGAACAGACATTGCAGCAAATTGACAGGTTTATCAATAAAATCTGTCAAAAGTATCCTGAAACAAGCGAAGAGAATTGCGTATTGACAGACATTCATATCCTTGTCAATCAAGATTCGGGCGAAATGAAGGCCTACGATGATAAGGAGGAAGAGATTACACGCTGTGTTGTTGAGCAATGGATAGACAACAAGGATGAACTATTTTACGGGCATGTCACAGATGTTCTTAGAAAAATGCTGGCAGATAAAAGTGCCATTGTAGACAAACTTGGCATCTTGAAGCCTTATAGTTTTGTGCTTGAAGACGATGATAACGAAAATATCGCAGAACTCTATGTTGCCGATGACGAAACGATCATCATCGGAGAAGATTTAATGAGCGACTTGGATGAAGATTTAGATAAGTTTTTTGACAACCTGATTCAAATTTAATCTCATATTAAGATACAAAGAATGAAGTCATATAGGTGTTTTCCATATATGACTTCATTCTTTATTATACAAATGTAAGTTCTTCTTTTTCCGGATTCTTTTCAATAGAGATTATATGCCCTTGCTCTATGCTACCACTTAAGATGCGTTCGCAAAGTCCGTCCTCAATATAATTTTGGATTGCACGCTTTAACGGACGGGCACCAAACTGAACGTCATATCCCTTTGTAGCAATAAATTCTTTTGCTTCTTCCGTAATTGAGATGTCATACCCCATCGTATGAAGCCGTTTGAAAAGTCCTTTCAGTTCCAAATCAACAATTTGTTTGATTGCGGTTAGGTCAAGCTGGTCAAACGTGATAATCTCATCCAAACGATTGATAAACTCGGGGGCAAACTGCTTACTTAGACTTTTCTGAATCACCCTGCGGGCATGGTCTTTATCCTTCTCGCCGACACTCAGGCCGTCCATACTGATTGCGTTGAATCCGATTCCCCGCCCAAACTCCTTCAATTGGCGCGTGCCTGCGTTCGAAGTCATAATAATTACGGTATTTCTGAAATCAACAAGCCGGCCATTACCATCCGTCAGCCTGCCTTCGTCTAAGACTTGTAAAAGCAAGTTAAACACATTGCCATGAGCCTTCTCTATTTCATCAAGCAGAACTATAGAATAAGGATGGCGACGAACTTTCTCTGTCAGCTGCCCACCCTCTTCATAGCCGACATATCCAGGAGGCGCTCCAACCAAGCGTGATACATTGAAACTCTCAGTATATTCACTCATGTCAATTCTAATAAGCGCGTCCGTAGAACCAAACATATATTCAGCCAACTTCTTGGCCAGATATGTCTTACCAACACCGGTGGGGCCCAAAAACATAAACGCTCCTATAGGATGATTGGGCTCTTTCAGCCCTACCCGATTTCTCTGAATTGCCTTCACGACTTTTTCTATGGCAGCATCCTGCGCGATAATATCATGCTTCAACTCGTCTGCCATCGTCACTAATCGGGCGCTTTCGGCTTCGGCCATCCGCTGAACCGGCACCCCTGTCATCATCGAAACGACATCGGCTACATCATCCGCGGTCACTTCCTGCAGATTATGATTATCAGAGATTAACCAATGTTCATTAAGTTGCGCCAGTTCTGTCTCTATCTGCGTTTGCCGATCACGATAGCTGGCTGCCAATTCAAAATTTTGGTTTTTAACCGCAGCATGTTTTTTCTGCTTAACTGCCTCTATCTCTTTCTCCTTCTCCTCTATTTCCGGTGGCAATACGGCATTCCTTAAATGCAATCTGGCACCAACCTCGTCCAACGCGTCAATGGCCTTGTCCGGGAAAAAGCGGTCTGTTACATATCGCTCTGTCAATTTGACACATGCACGCAAAGCCTCATCAACATACTTTACATGATGATGTTTCTCATAACGATCTTTTATATTCCTAAGAATTTCTAAAGTCTCATCCGTCGAAGTCGGTGCTACTAAAACCTTTTGAAAACGACGTTCCAAAGCTCCGTCTTTCTCTATACTGTTACGATATTCATCTAATGTTGTAGCGCCAATACATTGAATTTTTCCACGAGCGAGAGCAGGCTTCATAATATTGGCCGCGTCCATACTACCGGGTGTGCTCCCGGCTCCTATCAAAGTATGGATTTCATCAATAAAAACGATAATCTCCGGATTCAGCTCCAACTCTTTTAGTAAAGCACGAATACGCTCTTCAAATTGTCCACGATATTTCGTACCCGCAACGATAGCCGTCATGTCAAGAGAAACAACACGACGATTAAAAAGCATGGGACTTGTATGATGTTTTCTGATTTGCTGTGCCAATCCTTCAACAATGGCACTTTTTCCCACTCCCGGCTCACCTATCAAAATAGGATTATTCTTTTTCCGACGACAAAGAATCTCTGTTATCCGCTGTATTTCTTTCTCACGACCAACAACAGGATCAAGCTTACCTGCGGCAGCCAACTCCGTCAGATCGGTAGAAAAATTATCCAACACAGGTGTTTTACCCGCAGACTGGGTGCGTGTATGAGCGGTCGAAGAATAAGCAGAAGCCCCCTGGTCTTGCTTTCCGTTATGCCCGTCATCTACTTCATCGTCTTCGTCCGACAACTCCAAACCATCCTGAAAATCATTCTCAGGCTTATGTAATATTGATAATATATCTTCGTAATCCATATTATTTAACTCCAACACCTGCTTCGCTCCATTATCCATTTTATCATGCAGGATAGCCAGCAACAGATGTTGCACGTCGACCATTGCAGAATGTTGCATCCGAGCTTCCAAAACAGCTAATTTTAAAATTTTACTTGCGTTTTCATTCAATACCAATTCACTTGTTATAATAGGTTTATTCAAGTTTTCATCTCTAACTTTATTTTCCAACTCTACCTTGACAAGTTGGGTATTG